>JBJEVP010000239.1:0-1731 GCA_051884475.1 Candidatus Spyradosoma sp. | reverse complement strand
GTCCGCAGCAGTACATGCCGAATTCCTTTTCGGGCGCGCTCGGCGCGAGCGCGCGCATTGAACGGGACAGCGTATCGTAAAGTTTTATCGACATGGTTCTTTGAAGAATGATGAAAGCGCCAAAATACTCCCGACTTTTCGGGAACGCAATTGGATATTGGAGATCACGAATCGGAAATCTTCGAGACGATTTTCCCGAGCACGACGAGCGCGAGCAGGTTCGGGAGCACCATCAGCCCGTTGAGGAAATCCGCGAGCTGCCATACGCTTTCGACCTTCAGCATCGTTCCCGCGACGATGAACGCGAGCACGATCGCGGAATAGATTTTGACGCCGCGCCCCTTGAAGATGTATTTGAAGTTGATCGCGCCGAAGAAGTGCCAGCCCAGAATCGTCGAGAACGCGAAGAAGAAAAGGCAGACCGCGACGAACGCGTTCCCGAAGCCTCCGTAGAGCGAGCCGAAAGCCGCCTGCGTCAGGTCGATGCCCGTGAGCGCGTTCCCGCCGTCGGAATGCAGCGCGCCCGAAGTCAGAATGACGAGCACGGTCAGGTTCAGAATGATGAACGTGTCGATGAACACGCTGAGCATCGCGATCATGCCCTGACGGTTCGGATCCTTCACGGCGGCGCGCGCGTGCGCGTGCGGAGTGGAGCCCATTCCCGCCTCGTTGGAGAAAAGCCCGCGCGCCACGCCGTAACGGACGGCTTCGCGCACCGTGATGCCGAGCGCGCCGCCCGCCGCCGCTTGCGGATCGAACGCCCCGACGAAAATCAGCCGGAACGCCTCCGGGAGCGCCGCCGCGTTCGCCGCGATGAAAATCAGGCTCCCGGCGATGTAGACCGCCGCCATCAGCGGAACGATGCGCACGACGGCCTTGGCGAGCCTCTGCGTGCCGCCGAAGAAGATCGCGCCCGCCGCGAGAGCGACGACGACTCCGACCGCGAGCGCGGGAACGTCGAGCGAGCGTTCCCTGAAGATTTCTCCGAACGCGCTCCCGATCGAATTCGCCTGGACCATGATGCCCGTGAAGCCGAGCGCGGCGCAGCAGCACACGGCGAAGACTCCCGCGAGAATCTTGCCGAAGACGCCGTGAAACGCGGCGCGGATGTAATAGGCCGGGCCGCCCGTCATTTCGCCGTGCTCGTGCAGACGGTATTTCTGCGCGAGCGTTGCTTCCGCGTAGACCGTCGCCATGCCGAAGAACGCGCTGACCCACATCCAGAAAATGGCGCCGGGCCCTCCGGAGACGATCGCCGTCGCCGCTCCCGCCAGATTGCCCGTGCCGACCTGCGCCGCGACCGCCGTCGCCAGCGCCTGGAGCGGAGTCATCTCGCCCGCCTTCCGCTCGCCTTCGTGGCGTCGGAAGAGCGTGCGCCACGCCTCCGCGAATTTGCGGATCTGGATGAAGCGCAGGCGGAACGTGAAGTAAACGCCCGTGCCGCAGAGCAGAAGGATGAGGACGTAGCCCCAAAGCACGTCGTTGATTTCGGTGATCAGATCGGTGAACTCGTTCATGTCGCTGGAATGAAGTCCGCCCATCATGCCCGCTTTTCCCCGCCGCTACAAATTGAAACTGGAGCGCGGGAACGCGTCCGGATTTTTTCGGCGCACGCTCCTTTTTCGCGCTTAACAAATCGACGGGAAAGGCGTAGCGTTCCCGCAATTTTTTTCAGGCAATGACACGTTTCAACTGCGATTACGGCGAAGGCGCGCATCCGGAGATTCTCCG
>JBJEVP010000238.1:0-6628 GCA_051884475.1 Candidatus Spyradosoma sp. | reverse complement strand
GTGAACGGGTGAAAAGGTTCGGAGGCGGCGTTCGCGTCGTCTCTTTAAGCTTTAAGCCTTAAGCTTTAAGCTTTTTTCCGCCTGCGGCGTCGCGTTCCCGCGAGGGCGAGCGCGAGCGTTCCCGCGAGCAGCCCGAACGCCGACGGCTCCGGAATCGCCGTGAACGCGGGGTTGCCGTACGCGTCGAGCAGATGCCCGTCGTCGTAATTGATGTAGCAGATTTCGTAGATGTCGTATGCGCCCGCGACGTTGGTCGCGCCCGTTTCCGGATTGTAGACCATGCACTGAAACGAAAAATTCCCGTTCGCGTCGTAAACGGCCGTCGCGACTTCGAGCGCGGCGGTATCGCCTTGAGCCGGGTCGGAATCCGTGATCCAGCCGCGCGTAATCTTCCCGGAATCCAAATCGTATTCGATGCCCCAAAGCGTCACGGCGTGAGAGGTGGAGCTGAGCGCCGCAAGCGTTTTCCCGGTGCTGAAATTGGCGACGAGGCTCGTCGTGATTTTGTCCGCGTCGTAGAGGGCGTAGTTCTGGTAATAGGGCGACGCCGCCGGATCGAGCCGATCCGTCTTCAGGTTCGGATAGTATTGCCCGAAATACCACATGAGCCCATAAGCGGGAAGCTGTCCGGACTGGATGTCGCCTTGCTCCGTCGCGTAAAGCGTCTGCAGTTCAGACGCCGTGCGCAGGACGCCGTCCGGCAAAACGTATTTTTCCGCGACGCGATCCTGCCACCACGCGAGCATATTGGAGCAGGTCGAAGCCCAGCAGTGATTCGGATACTGCTGACCGTCCGTCCATCCGTGGTCGATTCCGACGCCGTCCGCCCAGTATTGGACGAGGTTTTCGGCGCGGGCTTCAGGCGACGGGAACGCGGACGCGGCGAGCGCGAGCGCGGCGGCGGGAAGAATGATTTTTCTCACGGCGTCAAATCGGGGGGGGGGTAAAATTCGTGTGATCCATTGTGCCCGAAACGATAGAGATTCGGCGTTCCCGCGCAAGCCCAAAGTGCGGCGGCAAGCGACCGCACTTTTTTCCCTCTTGACAGAGACGCGGGAAACAATCTTAATCGTCGTTTCAAATTTCAATTTCAACAAAGACAGACAACAATGCTTCGTATCAGACTGCAACGCCACGGATCCACTCACGCGCCGATTTACCGCATCGCCGTTTGCGAAAACACCGCACGCCGCGACGGGCGCTTCGTCGAGATCCTCGGCACCTACAATCCTTCGCCGAAAGGCAAGGCCGTCGGACTGACGCTCGATCTCGCCCGCGCGGACTATTGGATCAAGTGCGGCGCCCAGCCGTCCGACACGGCCCGTTCGCTCATCAAGCGCGCCCGCAAGGAAGCGGTCGAAGCTCCGGCGGCGGCCTGATTTCGCGTTCCCGCGAAAATCCGAAACGGCGTTCCCGAGACAGGGCACGCCGTTTTTTTCAAATTTCCTAAAAAAAATCATGCGGATCGACATTCTCACGCTTTTTCCGGAGATGGTCTCGGGGTTTTTCGCCGAGAGCATCCTGGGGCGCGCCGTGAGAAACGGGATTCTCGACATCCGCCTGCACAACATACGCGACTGGTCCGCGGACAAGCACAAACGCGTGGACGACCGCCCCTTCGGCGGCGGCGCGGGAATGCTGATGACGCCGCAGCCCGTGTTCGACGCCGTCGAAAGCGTGCGCGGGAACGCGCCCGAAGACGCGGGAACGCCCGTCATCTACCTCTGCCCGGACGGGGAGCCGCTCACCAACGACATCGCGCGGGAACTTTCGACCGAAAAGCGTCTCATTCTGCTCAGCGGGCACTATGAAGGCATCGACCAGCGCATCCGCGACGCGCTGGTCACGCGCGAGATTTCGATCGGCGACTACGTGCTGACCAACGGCACGATCGCGGCGGCGGTGCTCACGGACTGCGTCGCGCGGCAGATTCCCGGCGTGCTCGGCGAAGAAAACTCCTTGACGAGCGACAGTTTTAATGACAGGCTGTTGTCCTTTCCGCAGTTTACGCGCCCGGAAGTCTTTCGCGAGATGCCCGTGCCGCCGGTTCTCCTCTCGGGGAATCACGCCGAAATAAGGCGTTGGCGGCGGGAGCAGCAGATCGCCAAGACGAAGGCGCGGCGCCCGGAATTATTAATTTCAAAAGAAAACAACAAGTCATGAGCCAGCAGTTAATCAATTCGCTTACACAAGCCCAGCTTAAAACCGACCGCGCGAACTTCCGCGTCGGCGACGGCGTCCGCGTTCACACGAAAGTGCGCGAAGGCGACAAAGAACGCATCCAGATCTTCTCCGGCATCGTCATCAGCCACAAGGGCGCGGGCATCCAGGAAGCCTTCACGGTCCGCCGCATCTCCTACGGCGAAGGCGTCGAGCGCGTGTTCCCGGTGAACAGCCCGAACGTGGTCAAGATCGAGGTCGAACGTAAGTCCGTCCCGATGAAGGCGCGCCTGCACTACCTCCGCAACCGCCTCGGCAAGAGCGCGACGAAGGTCAAGGAACTCTCCCGCGAAGCGTAATCCGTTTCCGAGAAAGACGAAAAAAGCGTTTCCGCCCGGCGGGAGCGCTTTTTTTTGCGCGCCCGCCCGCGCGTTTTCCGCTTTTCTTTTGCGGGGCGTTCCCGCAGAATCCGGGGCATGCTTACCCCGATCTCCACGGAAGAACTGCCGATCGCGCAGACCGGCTGGATGCTGCTCGCGACCGCCTGCCTCGGCGGACTCGTCGGCATCGTGCGGCAATGGCGCGGCACGACGACCGCCGGCATGCGCACGTTCGCGCTGTGGGCGGTGCTCGGCTTCATCGCGATCCAGTTCGAACGCCTCGGCATAACGCATTTCACGATCACGACGCTGGGACTGCTCGGGATCTCCTGCGCGGCGTTTCTCATCCGGGGCAAAAAACGCGTGCGCGAGGGCGAGAACTCGACCTACGAAGCGAGTTTCGGACTGACGACCGCGGCGGCTTCGCTCGCGATGTTCTCCGTGGGAATCCTGATGGGGCTCGAGCGCACGCAGTACGCGGTCATGCTCGCGATCGTGATCGCGGTCACGCTGAGCTCCCGCAACCTGACGGACAAGTGGAGTGCCGCCATCACGGGAACGGACATACGCGCGGGGCTGCAGTTCGCCTGCCTGACGGGGATCCTGCTCCCGCTCGTTCCCGACCGCACGCTTTGGGGCGTGATCAATCCCTACTCCACCTGGCTCATGGTGGTGCTCATCACGGGAGTGAACTTCGTCGGCTACATCGCGATACGCTGGCTCGGCGCCCGCGCGGGAGCGGCGATCACGGGACTGATCGGCGGGCTGGCGTCGAGCACGGCGGTGACGCTTTCGTTCAGCCGACGCAGCGTCGTCGAACCCGAAGACGGCGGCTCGTTCGCGGTGGCGATCATGCTCGCGCAGCTCTCGATGCTGGTCCGGCTCGCGGCGCTGATGTGCGTGCTGAGCCTCGCGCTCGCGCAGTTCATGCTGGTTCCCTGGTGCGCGCTGATCGCGGCGGGGCTCGCCGCGTGCGGAATCGTGGCGCTGCGGCACGGAAAAAAAGCGGAAGGCAAGGTTCCCGAAATCAAAAATCCGCTCGATCTGGGCTCGGCGATCAAATTCGGCCTGCTCTACGCCGCGGTGGTCTTTCTCATCGAAAGAACGGGCGAATCCGCGGGAACGGGCTTCTTCGCCGTGAGCTTTCTCTCGGGCGTTCCCGACACGGCGGCGGTCGTGATGTCGCTCTCGAATCAGGCGGAAGCGGGCGCGACGGCGTTCCCGCTGGCGGCGCTCGGCGTGCTCACGGGCGTGCTCGCGAACACGCTCGTGAAATTCGGCATCGCGCTGTTCGTCGGCCGCGGCGCGTTCCGCAAATACGTGAGTCTCGGATTCGGCGCGCTGCTCGCGGTGAACGCCGCGCTCATCGTCTTCGCCTGCCGGGCGTAAGAAAAAAAAACGGAAACGAGAAGGCGGGAACCTCGCCGCCCGATTCCTAAGCGCGCGGAGCGCTCATCACGATCGTCCTCGTCGGGAACGCGAACTCGATTCCCGCGGCGGCGAAGCGGCGGAGAATTTCGAGATTCACCTCTTGCGCGAACGCGTTCGCTTCGGCGACGGAGGAAGAGCCGAAATGATAGATCACGCGGAGATCCAGCGACGAGTCGGCGAAATCGCTGAAAAACACCGTCGGAGGCTTGTCCGGCGCGAGTTTTCCGGAGGTCTTCAGAATGTCCTCGACGATGCGGACGGCCTCCTCGATCTTCTCCGGGGACGTGTCGTAGGTCAGCCCGAGAGTCATCACGCGGCGGATTTTTTCCCGCGCGGAAATCGTCGTCACGACGCGGTTGGCGAGATCCGCGTTCGGAACGGAAATCTCGTGGTCGTCGGGCGTGCGCAGGCGCGTCGAACGCAGACCGATGCGCACGACCGTTCCCGGCGTTCCCGCGCCGAAGTCGATCACGTCGCCGACGCGGAAAGGCCGATCGACGACGAGCATCGCCGTGCCGAAGAAGTTCTTCACCGTGTCCTGCGACGCCAAGCTGACGGCGAGCCCGCCGATGCCGATCATCGCGAGGATTTCCGCCGGCGGCGTGTCCGTCAGCACGCGGGCGGCGAGCAGCACGCCCCAGACGAGCACGAGCGTCTGCAGCGCCGCGCCGGCGAGCGGAATGAGCGTGGCGAAGGCGAGCGGTCGGCCCCGGCGCTCGGCATAGACGCGGATGCAGTAGACGGGCAGCCGCACGAGGTTCCACAGCACCTGCATCTGCCCCACGACGACCAGCAGCCAGAACGCCCGGTCGAGCAGGAGCATCGCCGCGCGCTCCGCCTCACCGGAAGCGCCCTGCGGAAAACGGAAGAACTCATAGCCCGCCGCCGCCGCCGCGCACGCCGCGACGGGCAGCGCACGAAACAGGGAGTTGACGACGATGAACGCCGCGCTCCCGCGCCCGCCGAGCGCCCGGTGCGTCCGTCCGCTCAGCGCGAGCGTGCCGCGCCGCACGAGCTTTCCCGCCGCGACCGCGACGACGAGCGCCGCGAAGAAAATCAGCGCGTCGCTCCAGCGCGGGAACGCCGCCTTCAGCGCGTCGAAAAAACCGGCGGACTTCTCCGCCGTTTCCGTCGCGGCCTGCGCGAAAAGAAAAATCACGTCGTGCGCCATCGTCTGTTCACCGGGCGGCGGGAACGCCTCATTTCATGAAGTTTTCCTTCACCCAGGCGTAGCCCTTGCGCTCGAGCTCGAGCGCAAGTTCCTTGCCCCCGGAATGCACGATCCGCCCGCCGTCCATGATGTGCACCTTGTCGGGCACGATGTAGTCGAGCAGCCGCTGATAGTGCGTGATGACGAGCGCGCCGAACGCGTTCCCGCGCATTCTGTTCACGCCTTCGGAGACGATGCGGAGCGCGTCGATGTCGAGCCCGGAATCCGTCTCGTCCAGAATCGCGTAGGCGGGCTTCGCCATCATCATCTGCAGAATGTCGCAGCGCTTTTTCTCGCCGCCGGAAAAACCTTCGTTGACCGCGCGTGCCGTGAATTTGCGGTCCATCGCGAGCGCGTCCATCTTTTCGTAAAGCTCGGCGTAGAAGGCCTTCGCGTTGAAAGGCGTTCCCGCGGGCTGGCGCGCGACCGTCATCGCGCGGATGAAGTTCGCGATCGTCACGCCGGGAATTTCCGCCGGATACTGAAAGGCGATGAAGAGCCCGAGGCGGGCGATTTCGTCCGGCGCCCTGCCGATGATCTGAACGCCGTCCATCCAGGCTTCGCCGCTCGTCACCGTGTAGTCGGGATGCCCGGCGAGCGCTTTCGCGAGCGTCGATTTCCCGGTGCCGTTGGGCCCCATGATCGCGTGCACTTCGCCCTTGGGAAGCGTCAGCGAAAAATTCTTCAGAATTTCGCGTTCCCCGACGGAAACGCAAAGATTTCGGATCTCTAAAGTGTTGCCGCTCATTCTCTGTCTTTCAGCGGCACAGCTTAAAGCAAGAACCCGGAAAATGGAAGCGGTTTATGAGCCGGGCATCGCAACCGCGCGGAATGTGTACGCAATGTGTAAGGTGGAAGGTGGAGAGAGAAACACACGACATCGTCGGCGCGGGCGCGAAATTTCACTCATGGAAAATCAAGCGCCGCGGGAACGAAGGCAGGAATGCCTTCGCCCCCAGGCCCCGACGGGGCGGCAATTGCTCAGAGCGACGCGAACGCAGCCCTACGGAAAACGAAAAACCAATGCGCGCTGTAAGTGCGCGATTGGGAAGCGGTTCGCGAGCGTGAGGCCTTTCCCGCAATCGCGTCCCTGCAGGACGCATTCGTTTTTGTCCGTTTACGTAGGGTTGAAACCCTACGCTGGGCAATCTCGCCCCTTCGGGGCTTGGCGTTCCCGCGGAAAAATCCGTGCGAATCGGTGTTCATCCGCAGTTCAAAAAACGAGTGCCCGAGCGCGAAACGACGAAAAAATTTATGAAAATCACCCTCAAAGTGTAAGGCGGAAGGAAATAAACTCTAAACCATAAACCTTAAACCCTACACATTACACCCTACACCTTACACATTACACCCTACACCTTACACCCTCCACCGCTCCGAAGGAGCTTCCCTAAAAAGGGCGCGGTGGGAGAGAGCTCGGGCGGGAGCGCGGCGAGGCCGGGGACGT
>JBJEVP010000237.1:0-1738 GCA_051884475.1 Candidatus Spyradosoma sp. | reverse complement strand
GAGGTTGTCGCGGGAAGACCGGGTGATCTCGCCCGCGGAGAAAGCGTTTTCGATTTGGTCAATAAGCTGCATAACGCGTCCGAATTTAGAACAAATTTCGCGGGAACGCGATTTTTTTTGTTTATTTCAAAGAAAATTTCGTTCAGGCTGAAAATTTCTCATGAAACAGGAAACCAAATGTCTGCACGCCGGCTACGAGCCGAAAAACGGCGAACCGCGCGCGCTTCCGATTTACCAGAGCACGACGTTCAAATACGACTCGACGAAGCACATCGGAGATCTCTTCGATCTGACCGCCGCCGGGCACTTTTATTCCCGCCTGTCCAACCCGACGGTCGAATGCGTCGAAAAGAAGATCGCCGCTCTCGAAGGCGGCGTCGCCGCGATGTGCACGTCCTCCGGGCAGGCCGCGTCCTTCACCGCGCTCGCCACGATCCTCAAGGCGGGCGACCACTTCATCTCCACCGCGACGATCTACGGCGGCACCGTCAACCTTTTCGCCGTCACGATGAAGCGCTTCGGCATCGAATGCACGTTCGTGGACGGAGACGCTCCCGCCGAGGAGATTCAGAAGGCGTTCCGCCCGAACACGAAGGCGGTCTTCGGCGAGACGCTCGCCAATCCCGCCCTCGCCGTCTGCGACATCGAGAAACTCGCGAAGATCGCTCACGCGAACGGCGTGCCGCTGATCATCGACAACACGTTCCCGACGCCCATTCTTTGCCGCCCGATCGAGTTCGGCGCGGACGTCGTCGTCCATTCCACGACGAAATACATGGACGGGCACGCGCTCTGCGTCGGAGGCGTCATCGTCGATTCCGGCAAATTCGACTGGACGAACGGCAAGTTCCCCGAATTCACGGAGCCGGACGAATCCTACCACGGCACCGTCTATTCGAAGGCCTTCGGGAACGCCGCCTACATCGTCAAGGCCCGCGTCCAGCTGATGCGCGACCTCGGCATGGCTCCCGCGGCGAACTCCGCCTTCCTGCTCAATCTCGGGCTGGAGACGCTCGCCGTGCGCATGCCGCAGTACTGCCGCAACGGGCAGAAGGTCGCCGAATTCCTCGCGACGCACCCGAAGATCGAATCGATTTCCTATCCGGGCCTGCCCGGCGACAAATATCACGACCTCGCGAAGAAGTATCTTCCGGACGGCTGCGCGGGCGTGATGAGCGTCGTCATCAAAGGCGGCCGCGACGCCGCGGCGCGCTTCCTCGATTCCTTCAAGCTCGCCACGCAGTGCGTGCACGTCGCGGACATCCGCACCTGCGCCCTGCACCCGGCGACGTCCACGCACCGCCAGCTCACGGACGAACAGCTCGCGGCCGCGGGCATCCCGCAGGGCCTCGTCCGCATCTCCGTCGGACTGGAAAACGCGGACGACGTCATCGCCGATCTGAAGCAGGCTTTGGAAAACGTCTGAGCGAAAAGACGAAATTTCGCTTCGGCGACGCTTCTTTTTCAGTTAGAGGTTAAATAGAGATAAGTTAGTTAGAAGTTAAAGTTAGAGAGAGAGAAATCAGAGTGCTCCGTCGGAAACGTAGTTTCCGGCGGAGTTTTTTTTCCGCAGGCCGTGGAGGAAAGAGGAGGGACGAGGGCTTAGGGATGAGAGGAACAAGTCCTTGCGCGCCGGAAACAGGGCAATGGATAACGGACAGTGAATAATTGAGCGTTCAAAGTTTTTGCCGAGGCAGAACCCTCAAAAGAACTTCTTTTTACTTCTATGACTTCCAGT
>JBJEVP010000236.1:0-1743 GCA_051884475.1 Candidatus Spyradosoma sp. | reverse complement strand
TGAAATTTGCGGGAAATGATTGTTTTTCGCGTTTTGAATTTGCGGGAAACGCGAATCCGGCTATGTGTTTTCAGGAAAAAATTCAGCGCGCGGATTTTTCGAAGCTGTCTGCTTTACACCAAGGATCTGCAGACGGAAGGCGACATTTGGCGTGTCCCGGTTTGCATGACGAGCCTGCTCAACGAAGGCGTTTCCGCGAAAATTTCGTGAATTTCGAGGCGGCGACGCGTGGAAATCGAACGAATTATTGCGCAATCAAAGATGGACAAACGGCTGTTTGCGGGGAGACGAGCGTTTTTTTACTTTTCCTGAATGAAAATTCTGATTACGGGAATCGGCGGGTTCGTCGGGAAAAATTTGGCGGAGTTTCTGCGCGCGCGCGGACATGAGGTGATCGGGCTCGGGCGCGTCGCGGGAACGGCGGACGCGCGGTATTCGTGGAGCGACGTCGAGGCGGGAACGCTCCCGCGAGTCGATGCCGTGATTCATCTCGCGGGCAAGGCGCACGACCTGAAGAAACGCGCCGGCGCGCAGGTCTATTTCGACGTGAACACGGAGCTGACGAAGAAAATTTTCCGCTGGTTCGAGACTTCGGGCGCGCGGCAGTTTTATTTTTTCAGTTCCGTGAAGGCCGCCGCGGATTTCGTGCGCGACGAAACTTTGACGGAGGACGTCGTTCCCGCGCCGGTCGGACCTTACGGCGAGAGCAAAATCGCGGCGGAAAATTTTCTGCGCGAAAATTTCGATTTTGAGGGCGAGGGGAACACGCCCGGCGGCAGGCGCGTTTACGTGCTGCGTCCCTGCATGATTCACGGGCGCGGGAACAAGGGAAATCTGAATCTGCTTTACGCGGTCGTGCGGCTCGGGCTGCCGTGGCCGCTCGGCGCCTTCGAAAACCGGCGGTCGTTTTTGTCCGTCGCGAATCTGGAGTTCGCGCTGGAAAAAATGCTCGCGGGAACGCCGCCTTCGGGCATCTACAATCTCGCCGACGACGAACCGCTTTCGACGAACGAGCTGGTCGCGACGATCTGCGGCGCGCTCGGGAAACGCGCGCGGATTTTGCGCGTTCCCGCCGCGTTGATGCGTTTCGCCGCCGCCGCGGGAACGCTCCTGCATCTTCCTTTCAATCGGGAGCGGCTGACGAAGCTGACGGAAAATTACGTCGTTTCCAACGCGAAGCTCAAACGCGCGCTCGGCGTCGAACGCCTGCCCGTTTCCGTCCGCGACGGCATCGCCGAAACGGTGCGGAATTTTCGCTGAGAAAAACGGACGCCCCTTTTTTCGGAGGCGGAGAATTCCCTGTGCAAGAAAATCCCGCGATGCGTGACTCGCGGGGAAAATTTATTTTGAAATGGGGGGGGGGTATTATTGATTTTCTCGGTACGCAACACAACGGGAAGACGATTTCCTTTTCGGATTCGAAATAGTCGAGCGCGGATTCGAGCGTCGCCCGCGCGAGCGCCGAAGAGGAAATTCCCGTCTGCTCCTCGAATCTGCGCAGGCGAGCGAGCAGATCTTCGTCCATGCGCACGCCGAGCTGATACGTTTTCTTTTTCATTTGAGAAAAATCATAATTTCCCCGGCTCAAAAACAAACGAAAATTTTGCTAAACAAAGAAAAGCGGAGGTTTGCGCGATTTCGACGACGCGGCGGGAACGCCGCATTTGTCAGCGGACCGTTATTTCCCGGACGACGCGGGCGACGTCGTCGTCGGTGAGCGACGAGCCCGAAGGCAGGCAGAGC
>JBJEVP010000235.1:0-1750 GCA_051884475.1 Candidatus Spyradosoma sp. | reverse complement strand
TTTAGGCTCTAAACTTTCCCCTCATGGCAGACATTCCCGCAACAGCAGAAAACGACGAAATCCGCAAGGCGTTCCCGCAGAGCCGCCGCGTCTACATCGAAGGCTCGCGCCCGGACATCCGCGTGCCCATGCGCGAAATCGCGCTCTCGCCGACGCGTTCCCGCTCGGGAAAGATTCTGCGCGAAAACGCGCCCGTGCGCGTGTACGACACCTCCGGCCCGTGGGGCGACGAGGCGTTTCACAAGGACATCCGCAAGGGCCTGCCCGCGCTGCGCACGCCGTGGATTCTCGAGCGCGGCGACGTCGAGGCCGTGCCGCCGAGCTACGCCGTTCCCGCAGTGAAGACCGCCTGCCGCGTCGAGCAGTTCGACCGCGGCGACCGCAAAATCTACCGCGCCAAGCCCGGCGCGCGCATCACGCAGATGGACTACGCGCGCCGCGGCATCGTCACGCCGGAGATGGAGTTCGTCGCGATCCGCGAGAACATGAAGCTGCAGGAAATGCGCGAGGAGGCGGGAACGCCGGAGCGCCGCCGGCTCGACTTCATGCACCCGGGCGAGGCGTTCGGCGCGGCGATTCCGCGGGAGATCACGCCGGAGTTCGTGCGCTCGGAGATCGCGCGCGGCCGCGCCATTCTCCCCGCGAACGTCAATCACCCGGAAGCCGAGCCGATGATCATCGGGCGGAATTTTCTCGTGAAGATCAACACCAACATCGGCAACTCCGCGATCGCCTCCGGCATCGAGGAGGAAGTCGACAAGATGCGCTGGTCGTGCCGCTGGGGCGGCGACACGCTGATGGACCTTTCCACCGGGAAGAACATCCACGCCACGCGCGAGTGGATTCTGCGCAACTGCCCCGTTCCCGTCGGCACCGTGCCGATTTACCAGGCGCTCGAAAAAGTCGGCGGCAAGAGCGACGAGATCACCTGGGACGTCTTCCGCGAGACGCTCATCGAACAGGCCGAACAGGGCGTGGACTACTTCACGATTCACGCCTGCGTGAAAAAGGATTTCGTGCCGCTCGTCGCCTCGCGCGTCACGGGCATCGTCTCGCGCGGCGGCTCCATCATGGCGAAGTGGTGCAGGCGCCACAACGCGGAGAATTTTCTCTGGGAACACTGGGACGAAATCTGCGAAATCATGGCGGCGTACGACATCGGCGTCTCCATCGGCGACGGGCTGCGCCCGGGCTCCATCGCGGACGCGAACGACGAGGCGCAGTTCGCCGAGCTCAAGGCGCAGGGCGAGCTCACGAAACGCGCCTGGGAACACGGCGTGCAGGTGATGAACGAAGGCCCCGGGCACGTTCCCGCGCAGCTCATCCGCGCGAACATGCTCAACCAGCTCGACTGGTGCCACGAGGCGCCGTTCTACACGCTCGGGCCGCTCACGACCGACATCGCGCCCGGCTACGACCACATCACCAGCGCGATCGGCGCGACGCTCATCGGCTGGTACGGCTGCGCGATGCTCTGCTACGTGACGCCCAAGGAACACCTCGGACTGCCCAACCGCGAGGACGTGCGCGCGGGCGTCGTCGCCTACAAGATCGCGGCGCACGCGGCAGACCTCGCGAAAGGCCACCCCGCCGCGCAGTACCGCGACAACGCGCTTTCCCGCGCGCGCTTCGAGTTCCGCTGGGAAGACCAGTTCGCGCTCTCGCTCGATCCCGAGCACGCGCGCCGTCTGCACGACGAGGCGCTCCCGCAGGACGCCGCGAAGAAGGCCGCCTTCTGCTCGATGTGCGG
>JBJEVP010000234.1:0-1754 GCA_051884475.1 Candidatus Spyradosoma sp. | reverse complement strand
TCAAAACCGCCTCGCGTTTGTCGCGGGAACGTGATTTTCTTTTACGCCTCAAAGCTATGAGCGAAGAATCCAATTCAGCCGAAACGCCGGCGGCGAACCGGCATTTCATCCGCCAGATCATCGACGCCGACCTCGCCGCGGGAACGGTCTCGAAAGTCGTCACGCGCTTCCCGCCCGAGCCCAACGGCTACCTGCACATCGGCCACGCCAAGGCGATCTGCCTCGATTTCGGCATGGCGAAGGAATACGGCGGCGAATGCCACCTGCGCATGGACGACACGAACCCGACGCGCGAGGACGTCGAATACGTGGACGCGATTCAGCAGGACGTGCGCTGGCTCGGCTTCGACTGGGGCGACGGCTATTTCCACGCCTCGGACTATTTCGACAAGATCTACGCCTACGCCGTGAAGCTCATCGAGCTCGGCAAGGCCTACGTCTGCCACCTTTCCGCGGAGGAGTGGAAGGACTACCGCGGCGTTCCCGAAAAGCCCGGAAAGCACTCGCCGTGGCGCGACCGCTCGGTCGAGGAGAATCTCGCCGAGTTCGCGAAGATGACGCGCGGCGAATACGACGAGGGCGCGGCGACGCTCCGCGCCAAGGTGGACATGGCTTCGCCGAACATGCACATGCGCGACCCCGTCATCTACCGCGTGCGCAAGACCGCGCACCACAACACCGGCGACAAGTGGTGCGTGTACCCGATGTACGACTTCGCGCACCCGCTCGAGGACGCGATCGAGGGCGTCACGCACTCCATCTGCACGCTCGAGTTCGAGGTGCACCGCCCGTTCTACGACTGGGTGATCGACACGCTGAATCCGCCCGTGAAGCCGCATCAGTACGAGTTCGCGCGCCTCAATCTCACCTACACGATGATGAGCAAGCGCCGCCTGCTCGAGCTCGTGCAGGAAAAGCGCGTGAGCGGCTGGGACGACCCGCGCATGCCCACCGTGTGCGGGCTGCGCCGCCGCGGCTACACGCCCGAGGCGATCCGCAATTTCTGCGAAATCATCGGCGTGACGAAATACAATTCGCTCACGGACGTCGCGCTGCTCGAACACGTCGTGCGCGCCGACCTGAACAGGACTTCGCCGCGCGCCATGGCGGTGATGAACCCGCTGCGGCTCGTGATCGACAACTATCCCGAGGGCGCGACGGAAGAGCTCGTCGCCGTGAACAATCCCGAGGACGAATCCGCGGGAACGCGCGTCGTGCCGTTCTCGCGCGAGCTCTTCATCGAGCGCGAGGACTTCATGGAGGACGCGCCGAAGAAATTCTTCCGCCTCACGCCGGGCCGCGAAGTGCGCCTGCGCTGGGCCTACGTCGTGAAGTGCGTCGGCTGCGACAAGGACGCCGACGGGAACGTCGTCGCCGTGCACTGCACCTACGATCCGGAGACGCGCGGCGGGAACACGCCCGACGGCCGCAAGATCAAATCGACGATTCACTGGGTTTCGGCGGCGCACGCCAAGCCCGCCGAAGTGCGGCTCTACGACCGCCTCTTCACGAAGGAGGATCCCTCCGACGTGCCCGAGGGCGGCGACTGGCGCGACAACCTCAACCCGGAATCGCTCAAGGTCGCGACGGCGCTCGTCGAGCCCTCGCTGCAGAACGTCTCCGCGGGAGCGCGCTTCCAGTTCGAGCGCATCGGCTATTTCTGCGCCGACCCGGACTCGAAGCCCGGCGCGCCCGTCTTCAACCTCACCGTAACGCTCAAGGACTCGAAGAAGAACTGAGAGCCCCGACGGCGC
>JBJEVP010000233.1:0-6716 GCA_051884475.1 Candidatus Spyradosoma sp. | reverse complement strand
TTTTCCGCATTATGGAAAACATACGCCGACACGGGAATGAACACCGCCGTGAAGACCGGAAGCAAAGCGCCGAGAATGAAGCAGAAGCTTGCGCCATCAATGATTGTAAAAACACCAACGCCAAGAGGGCTGGAGACAAACATGACAGCCAAGCATACAAAGAAACTTGCGATGAGCGCTACGGGAACAGCCGCAAATATCGCCCGAGGAAAAAGTTCGCGTCCTCGAAGGCGGCGAACACAAAGCGCGAGGAGCGGAACAAGCAGAGAAATCCCGACGAGGATGTCCAGCTTGAAAATGAACCCAAGGATTCTCGCGTATCCGGAGAGACACTCGTACGCCGCATCCTCGCACTCGGAACACCATTCGTCAAGCTCTCGAAACGAGTTTTCGCCATAGCAGTTCAAGCCCCATATGTCGAAATACTCCCGATACTCAGTCCAGTAGAAACGGAGACCTGTGTAATCGAATTTGTGATTTATTATCTCCTCGCACCGTTCGCTTGCCCTCTCCACTTCCCTCTCCAATTTTGCGATTTCTTCCCGGATGCTTGCCGGAGCGTAAGATATGTTCGCCGTTTTTCTTTTCAGATTTTCCATTTTCGTTTGGAAGGTCTGTCTGTACTTCTTCACTTCCTCAACGTACTTTGCGTCAACTTTCGCGACGGCGTCGCGCGCCGCGCTTTCCGACTTGCAACCGACGATTTCTGCAGCCGCCAGAAACACTATCCCGACGATGAAGCAGAAAAGCGTCGCATACCAAAATTCAGATTTTGTCGCCGTGCCGCGAAATTTGATGAATCCTCGCCAAAAGCGTTTTAGGGATTCACGGAAAGAAATTTTCCGATTCTGGAATTCCTTGAAGCGCTCCTGAAACCATTCGGGAGAAACTTCTTTCGCGATTTGCTCCGACGAAGAAGCGTCCATGACGCCATCGATCGAAATCCCGTTGCGCGGATTGATGGAATCAAGGACAAACCATTTTTCCACGAAAAGACGATTCTTCCAATTGCCGTCGGAACGCGGCCGCGCTTCGAAGGGCATGCGAACCTTGCCGTAGGCGACGATTTTTTGATCGACGCGGAGCAGGAGAACGTCGCCGACGATCGCGGTTTTCAGGACTTCAGGAATCTCGACGTCTTTCCCGAAGACGTATTCCGAGGATTTGAGCGTATCGCGCAAGGCTGAATCTTGATTCGGAAAATTTCCGTAGGCACAGACTATGTATTTCATTTTTTGATCTTTGAGAGCACAGAAAGCGACGCTCGCGGGAACACCGCGTTCCCGCGACATAAACGCCTCTTTTCCGTAAGAAAACCATTTTGCAAAAAAAAAACGGTTTTCAAGGTCAAAGCCGAAAACGGGCGTTTCACGCGCCACGGCAGGCGTATTTTCGCGTCTATGCGGCGCGGGAACGTAAACGACCTGCTTCCTTATCCACGAATTGCGCCAATTTCACGAATTGTTTTGTTCCGCGTTTCACGCGGGAGAGAAAACATCCGCCGACGGGCATTCGAACATCACGAAAGAACAGGCGAGCCGCCTATCCTCACGTAAAAAAACTAGAGCCGATTCAAAAAAGAGGGGAAAGACCGCCGCCGCTCACTTTTTCCGCTTCTTCTTTTTGTCGTCCTTGGCGCCGCCGCCCCAGATTTTTTCGGACTCGTCGGCGACGGACGCCCAGACGGACTCCGGATCAATCTCGCGGATTTTCTGATGAAGCGTCTTGATGCGCGGATCCGCCTTGTTCACGCGGCGAAGGTAGCCGGCGCACGCGGCGAGCAGCTCCTGGCGCTGCCACGGCAGATACGTTTCCGCGTCGTCGATCGCGAGCTTCTTGACGAGCGCGAACGCCTCGTCCGGCGGCATCAGCTTCAGGTCGGGCTTGTCGGGATCGGTGTGCGTCTTGTCGGTGATGATCTTGTACACGTCGAACTCGATGCGCTTGGCGTAGGGCGTTTCCCCCTTGGGGTCGCATTCCTTGAAGACCTTGAGGGCGTTCGGGGGATAATCGATGCCTTCGAGCATGGCCTGTCCGTAGAGCTTCGCCTTTTCGAGCCCCTTCGCCTTTTCGGCCTTCTGAAGCAGCGCCTTCTGCTTGCGGAAAAGCGCGAGCTTCGCGCGTATCGTCTCGGAGACGACTTTGACGTCGGCGAGAATTTCGTCGCCCTGCAGAATGTAGTATTTCCGCCCTTCCTCGTCGCACATGACGACGGCGGGATAGCTGAAGATATGCGGCACCTTCATGCCTTCGCGCAGCTCCTGTTCGCGCTTCTTCTCCTTGTCCGAAGGATTCTGATAAACGGGAACGGCGAGCATGGCGGAATCGCCGCAGGCGTTCTTGATGTCGTTGTTTCCCCAGAACGTCTTCAGCATCGCGGTGCTGCGCACGTCCCAGTCCGGGCCGTAAAAATAGACGAGGATCCCGTCCTTGGGATTGCGTTTTTTGGCGGCGGCGAAATTCTTCGCCTGAAACGCGGCGAAGGCGGTCGTTCCCGCGAGGAACAGAACGAAAAGCGAAGCAAGAATTTTTTTCATCGTGAATTGCGTTTACGGGTTTGCGGGAATCACTTGCGCACTCCGCCCTTTTTCCAGTTTTCGAAATGCGGGGCGTAATCCTTTTTCGAGGCGAGCACGGCGCCGACCTTCTCCTTGAAGCGCTGTTTCGCGCCGTCGTTCCCGGGAGCGACGGGTTCCTTCGCGTTGTAGGTCTTCTTGAAGCTCGCGAGCGTGGACGCTCCCGCTCCGTCGCCGACGTTCTGCGCCTGGTAGTCCCAGACGGATTCCGCGTCCCAGCGGCCGCCGACGCCCGCGCCGTCCGCCTTGCTCCAGTACTCGACGTAGAGCGAAATCTTTTCGTCGTCCTTGTCGAGCATCGGGAAAAGCACGGGATAGACGTGCCTGCAGAGCAGCGTCGCGGCGACTTCGGGGTAATCCGGCATGTAGGCGGCGAGGATTTTTTCCTGAGCCTTCTTCCAGAAGTTCTTTTCCTTCTTCTGCGCCTTGGCGTATTCGAGATATTCGCGCCACACGGGAAAATTCCGGGGCTGCTTTTCGAGCGCGCATTCGTAAACGGACAGCACGACGTCCGGCCCGGGCTTCTTGTCCGCCGCCGCGAGGCGCGCGAGCGCCGCGATGCGGAACGCCGGGAACGCGTTCTTGTCGTCGTAGATTTCCTGCGTGAGGTGGAGGAAGGACCACGGCGTCTCGTCCCAAAGCCGCCAATGCAGACTGCGGTCCCAGAAGACGGAATTGTTGTCGTGCCACTTCCTGCCGACGCGCACGGCGAAGGCGCAGTGTCCGGGTTCGCCCATCGTGACGGCGGGAACGCCGTTCGCGCACGCGGCGGACATTCCGTAGTGCGAAACGCCGCCGCAGACGCAGCCGACCTCCTGCGCGCGCTTCAGCTGGTTCCGGCCGTACCATTCCATGAACGGCGCGTAGTAGTCCGAGGTGTGCACGCTGTCGCCGATTTTGTTCCAGAGTCGGTACGGCATCTGAAAAATGTCGCGCGCGCTGGCGTAGCCGGCTTCGGGGAGCTTCACGTTGTCCTGCCCCCAGCGGAGCGATTCCTCGCTCCCGTAATAAATGTCGTTCGTGCGTCCGGTCATTCCGACGATGATCCGCGTGTCCCAGTAATCGAGATCGTCGAAAAGTCTGTTGAGCTTCTTTTCGCGCCAGCTTTCCGAAAAGAACTTGAAGCGGTTGTAGATGCGCGTCGGCCCCTTTTTTCTGGCTTCCTCCTTGTCGTTGCGCTCGAACTCGTCCTCGAACCAGCCCCGACGGGAGAACTCTCCGGCGACTCCGGTCGCGATGCGCTTGATCACGGGCTCGGTCTTCACCTCGGGATCGCGGTCGGAAAACGCCTTGAGAAGCTGCATCGCGAAAAGCGCGTTCTGCGGAGGCGCCGAATAAAGGTAGCCTTCGATCCAGTCGACGTCGGCGGCGAACTCGGCGAGAAACTTGCGCGGAGGGCTTTTCTTGGCGAACTTCCTGAACTCCTCGGCCCCGTTCTCGCCTTCGACGCAGGCGCGCGCCAGCTCCCAGCGGGCGACGTCCCGGCGGTTTTCGTCGTCCTTGAAGAATTTCTCGATTTCCGCCGGTTTCCAGGTCTCGAATTTTTTGACGACCTTGCGGTTCAGATTCCGCATCAGTTTTTCGGCGTCGGCCCATTCCCCGCCGCCGAGCGACGGCGCGGCCGCCGGTTTTTTCGCGGAAGCCGACGCCGACGCTCCCGCCGGGGACGGCGCGGCGGCGGCGGATTTCGCGGGTTTCTTCGCGGGCGCCGAAGGCTCGGCGAACGCGGCGGGAACGCAAAGGTTCGTCGTCAGACAAAACGAGAACGCGCAGAGCGCGGCGACTATTTTCGGGGCGTTTTTCACGGTGGGAATTTTCCCGCAAAATCCTCCCCCCGGGCAAGCAAATTAAAAAAGCCGGGGAACGGATTCGTCTTTCCGCTCCCCGGCCTTTTTCGGAAGAACACGCCGAGAATCTTCTGCCGCGCCTTCAATCCGCCGGACGCTTTCCGCGTTCCCGCGCCTCTCACTGATTGTAGGGACTCGCCGTCCAGAAACCGGACATGTTGCGGTACGGAGGATTCTCCTTGTCGGCTTCCTCGAACGCGACGGGAACGGCGGCGTTCGCCGAGGCCCTGATTTTTTCGAGCTTCGGGAAACGGATTTCGAGATTTTCTTTCCCGCCGTCCTTGACGAGGAGCACGCCGCGGCCCTTCAGCACCAGCGCCTTGTTCGCGGCGATGGGGCCGTCGAAAAGCGTCGCCTCTTTGAGCCCCGGCGTCGTCGCGCCGTAACAGTCGGAAATCGTCACGTTCTGCGCGACCTTCGAAATCACCTGAAACTCATAGACCTGCGTATCCGGAGTCGGCGCCGCAACGACCTGCTCGACGGGCGTTTCCGCGTCGTTCCCGCCGAAGAACCTGACCGCGCCGAAAATCGCCGCCCCCGCGACGACCAGCACCGCGACGACGACGGCCCAGAGACGCGCGCCGCCGCTGCGGAAAAGCTCGCTCGCCGAAAATCCGGACTTAGCCGATCCCGCGAACACGCTCCCGCCGTCCGGAGCGGAGCCGTGGTCCGACGACGGAATCGAAAGACGATGCCCCTTCCCCGGCGACGTCTGGAAGCTCAGCGCCGTGCGGAACTCCGCCACGAGGCGATCCGCGTCGAGCTTCAGATATTTCGCGTAAATGCGCAGGAATCCGACCTTATAGACGTCCGCGAGCCGAATGCGCTCGGGCTTGTTCTCCTCGAGCGCGGCGAGAAAATCGCTGCGGATCTTGGTCGCTTCCGCGGCGCTGCGGATGTCGATTCCGAAATTCTTTCGTGCCTCCGTAAGGCGTTCTCCGATGGTTGCCATAATTGGGAAAATTGAATTGCGGGAACGCCCCGCTTGCAACCGTTTTTTCTCGTCGAAGGCTTCAAAGTTCGGGGATTCGGTTCCGGCGCGCGCCGCGTCCGCCTCCCGCGCCGTCTTGTTCTTCCCCGACTCAGACCACGATCCGCCCGCCGTTTTCGGCCTGCTTTCCGTCCCCGCTCATCGCGCGGATGAGCCGAGAGTTCAGCTCCTGCGCGGGATCGTGCCCCGTTTCGCGGAGCGAATGCACCATCACGGCGACTTCGACGAGTCGGGCCATGTCGCGCCCGGGGCGCACGGCGAGCTGAATCTTCGGAATCCGCCGCCCGAGCACCTCGAACGCCTGAGTCGCCAGCCCCGTGCGCTCCTCCTCCATTCCGTCCTTCCAATGCACGAAGGAAACGACGAGATCGACCGTCTTCGAGCGCCGCACGGAGCGGATGCCGAACATGCTCGCGATGTTGATGATTCCGATGCCGCGGCACTCCATGAAGCCGTAGTTCAGGTCCTTCGCGTAGCCGATCAGAGTGTCGTCGCCGACGAGCTTCACCGTGACGTAGTCGTCCGCGACGAGCGTGTAGCCGCGCTCGATCAGCGCGAGAGCGCATTCGCTCTTGCCCACGCCGCTTTCTCCGCGGATCAGCACGCCCTTCCCGCGCACGTCCATCAGCGTGCCGTGAATGTTCGTCACGGGAGCGAATTTCTGGTCGAGCAGCATCGTCGCCTCCGCCGTGAAGTCCTTGGACTTCATGCGGGAACGCAGCACGGGAACGCCGAACGTGTTCGCGAGATCGATCATCGACGGCGTCGGCCTCAGCCCGCGCGAAACGATCACGCCGGGAATCCCCTTCGCGAAGATTTCTTCGAGCAGCACCATCTGCGTTTCCGGACGCAGGTCGCTGAGATAGGAGATTTCCCCCGCGCCGAAAAGCTGCAGGCGGCGGTTGCCGAAATGCTTGAAATATCCCGTCAGCGCGAGCGCGGGACGGTTCAGCGATTTTTCGCCGATGACGTTGTCCAACCCCTTTTCCCCCGCGACGAGCTCGATCGCGAGGCGTTCCCGCGCGCTTTCGTAGAAGTCCCGCACGGTCACCGCCGTCTGCCGATGCACGGTTTCGATGCGCTCGGACTCGATTTCGTCGAACACGGGAGGCTCTGCCGAAAAATTTTCAAGGGGGTCGTCTTCCGAAAAAAAGCTGTCGGGCATAACGCCGGAAAAAATTACGCGCTCCCGCGAAAATGGCAACTTTTTTCAAAAGTCGCGGCGCCCGCGCGGGAACGCCTGCGCGCTTGACGCGGGAACGCCGCGCGAGCAGACTCCCGCGACCATGAACGACAACGACG
>JBJEVP010000232.1:0-6737 GCA_051884475.1 Candidatus Spyradosoma sp. | reverse complement strand
CACTATCCACTGCACTGTTCCTCTAACCTCTCATCCCTCATCTCTCCTCTTTTTTTATGAGAAAGACTTCCATTACTTCCAGTGAAATCCGCTATCCGCCATCCGTTATTCACTGAAAAAATCGGCTTCGCGCGCGGGCGCGGTCCGATTCGAGCTGATTCTTCAGCGCGTCGAGCCCGCCGAAACGGACTTCGGGGCGGATGAACTCGAGCCACTCCACGCGGACGAAATCTCCGTAGGTCGGCACGGGAACGCCGGCGGGAACGTCGATGAGATGCGTTTCGAGCAGAGGCGCGGGAACGCCGGCGCCGCTCGCCGCGATCGTCGGCCGCACGCCGTAGTTGGCGACTCCGCGGAACTCCGCGCCCGTCGCGGGAACGCGCAGCCGCACGACGTACACGCCGAAGCACGGAAGCAGCTCCGGCGCCCAAGCGAGGTTCAGCGTGGGAAAACCGATCGTGCGCCCGAGCCGATTGCCGGGAACGACGACGCCCTCTGCCGCGTAGGGCTCTCCGAGCATCGCGTCCGCCTCGGCGATTTCGCCCGCGCGCAGCGCCGCGCGGATGCGCGAACTGGAGATGCGCTCTCCCGCGTAGGACTTCGGTTCCACGGCGACGACGCTCACGCCGCAGTCGGCGCCGAACTTCTTCAGCGCGGAGACGTCCCCGCGGCGGCGCGCGCCGAAGCGGAAATTGTCGCCCACGCAGACGCCGCGCAGCGCGGGAATCTTCCCTTTCAGGAATTTCAGGAAATCCTCGGCTTCGATTTCGGCGAAGGCTCTGGAAAACGGTTCGTGCACGACGAAGTCGAGACCGGCGGAGGCGAAAAGCGCGTCCTTGCGCGCCTGCGGAAAAATCAGCTTCACGGCGCCAGGCCCGCGGAAAAAGACTTCCGGATGCGGATCGAAGGTCAGCGCGCCGACGAGTCCGCCGTCGGCCTCCGCGCGGGAACGCGCCTCGGCGAAGACCGCGCGGTGTCCGAGATGAAATCCGTCGCAGTTGCCGATGCCGAGATGCACGGCGCACGCCCGCGGGAACGCCCGCGCGAACGCGTCCGCCGAATCGAGGCGGACGAAGCGGGAACGCTGTGCGGCGGGAGCGGGCATCGGGGATTTTTTTCTCGCGGGGAAAAGACGAATCAGTCCAGATACGGGCTGTATTCGGGAATGATCAGGCGGATGTCGTTCTTGATCTCGTTGCGGGAACTCTTGCGGGAGATTTCGCGAAGCGACGCCAGAAGATCCTCGAGCTTCGCGTAGTCCATCGGCGCGGAAATGAAGCGGCTGATGCGGGGATGCCCGGAAGGCTCGAACTCCTCGCCCTCGGTCTTGAGCTCCTCGAAAAGTTTTTCGCCGGGGCGAAGCCCGGAGATCTTGACGTCGATGTCGATTCCGGGACGCAGACCGCTGAGGCGGATGAGATGGCGCGCGACGTCGATGATCTTCACGGGGTCGCCCATGTTGAGCACGTAGATGCTCCCGCCCTTGCCGATGACGGCGGTCTGCAGCACCAGCCCGACCGCCTCGGGAATCGTCATGAAATAGCGCTTGATGTCGGGATGCGTGACCGTGACGGGGCCGCCTTCGGCGATCTGGCGCTTGAACAGCGGAATCACGCTCCCGGAGGAGCCGAGCACGTTCCCGAAGCGCACCGCCATGAAGCGCGTGCGGTTGCCCGGACGGTGCGCGTTCGCCTGGAGAATGATTTCGGCGAGCCGCTTGGACGCGCCCATCGCGTTCGTCGGATTGATCGCCTTGTCCGTGGAAATGAGCACGAACGCGGAAACGTCGGCGGCGGACGCGAGCTCGAGCAGCAGCGCCGTGCCGAGCGCGTTGTTCTTGATCGCCTCGCCGGGCTGGCTTTCCATCATCGGCACGTGCTTGTGCGCCGCCGCGTGAAAGACGAACTCCGGACGGAATTTTCCGAAAATCTGCTCCATGCGCGCGCGGTCGGTGATGTCCGCGATCAGCGGAATGATGACGCCGCCGAAGCCCTTGCGGATCAGGTCCTGCTCGATCTGGTAAAGAAGCACCTCGCACTGCTCGACGAGCAGCAGCTGCGCGGGAGCGCACGCCGCGACCTGGCGGCAGATCTCGCTGCCGATCGAGCCGCCCGCGCCCGTGACCATCACGCGCCGCCCGGAGAGCATCTTCTCTATCGCCCCGCGGTCGAGCTCAGTCGGCGCGCGGTCGAGCAGGTCTTCGAGCGCGACTTCGCGCGTGTCCGAAACGACCGCGCGCCCCGAGACCAGATCCTCCACGCCGGGAACGCGGCTGACGGCGAGCCCCGCCGCCTTCGCGGCCGCGGTCACCTCGCGGGAACGCCGCGCGCTCGAGCTCGGCGCCGCGAGAATCAGCTCCGAAACGCCGTAGCGGTCGCGCAGAAGCGAAAGATTGTTCGACATGCGGAACACGGGAAGCCCGACGACGAGCATTCCCTCCTTCTCGGCGTTGTCGTCCAGAAAAAACATCGGCTTTTTTCCGAAGCTCGGGCGCGCGTGAAGCGCGGTCGCCAGGCTCGCGCCCGCGTCCCCGGCGCCGAAGATCGCGACCCGGGCGCGGGGACGATCCTCGAACGGATCGTCCGCGTCGCGCTTGCGTTCCCAGAACATACGCGCCGCGACGCGCACCGCGCAGACGGCGAACAGCGACAGGAAATAATCGACGACGAGCGCGCTCGAATGCACGCCCGAAGTGATGACGCCCGCCCGCGTCAGCACGACGCGCACGCCGAAGAACATCACGAGGAAGCAGAGCGTCATCGCCACGGAAATCTTCGCGAGCTCCTGCATGCGGAAATAGGCGAAGACGCTCCGGAACACGCCCGCGAAATACAGCGCCAGCAGCTGAAGCGGCACCACGCCGAGCGCGACCAGAGGAATGCGGGCGCGGATCGTCGCGGGAACGCCGGAAGGAAGCCCCGGGAACACCCAACGGCAGTCCGCGCGCAGGATGAACTCGAACTCGTAGGCGAGCCAGAGCGCGAAAGAAAGCAGCAGCGTGAAGAACGCCAGCCGCTTCAGGTTGCGCCGCCAGGTCGCGCCCGAACGCAGAAGCAGCGGAGTTCTGTTGCTCACGTAGGAAAACTTATTCATGCCCCCCCCCCCATTCTTCGGTGTTCGCGTCTTGAGAAGTCTCGCTCATGGTCGTCAAAGGATTGAATGTGTCAAAAGTCAAAATATGTCCGCTATTTTCACTCTTTCCCCGCATAGTTCAAGAGAAATCTAATGCTTCGGGAAAAGCCCGCCGCGCGGGAACGCGCTTGACAGACGGGAACGCAGGGAAGATTCTTGCGCCGATGCCCGACGCACCGCAGCAACGTTTCCGGAAATCGCGCAGACGCGGACTCCTCGTCTCCGCGCTCGTCGCGGCGGCGCTGGTCGCGCTGACGTGGTTCTGGCTCGCCGCGGTCGTGCCCTACCGCGAGCATTTCACGCTGTATTTCAGTTCGGGCGCGCACGGGCTTTCCGTCGGCGCTCCGGTCATGATGAACGGGCGCACGATCGGGCAGGTGAGCGAAATCGCCCTCGCGCGGAAGGAGGACGCGGGAACGCGGGAGTTCTTCGCCGCCGTCACGATCACCGTGGACACGAAGAAGCTCATCGAATACGGGCGCGTGAGCGAAGGCCGGAAGTTCCGCGACGCGCTCCCGCAGCTGACCGAGCTCGGGCTGCGGGGACAGCTGCGCCTGCCGTCGATGCTCGCGAGCGGACTCTGCGTGAATCTCCTTTTCGAGCCGGACAAGCCTTCCCGCCTCGCCGCGGTCCCGGGCGCGAAATATCCGGAAATCCCGACGAACTACAAATCCACTTCGGATTTCGTGGACCGGGCGAACGCCTTCATCGAAACGAAGAATCTCTACGCCCTCGCGGAAAAAATCCGCGCGCTGGGCGAAACCGCGGGAAAATTCCGCGCCGCCGCCGATTCCGTCGACTGCGGACGCCTGAACGCCGAAGCCCTGTTTCTCCTCGAACGGGCGGACGCCGCGCTCGCCCCGGAAAAAGTCCACGGGACGCTGGCGGCGCTGAACGCGGAGCTCGTCGCCTGCCGGCGGGAACTCGAACGCGAGAACGCGCTCTCGCCCGAACGCGCCGAAAGCCTGAAGAACGCGCTGAAAAGCCTCTCCGAAAATCTGCGCGAGATGAAGTCCGGGCTGAAAGACGTGCGGGAAAACCTCTCGCCGGAGGGGCTCGAGGCGCGCAGAGCGCTCATTCGGGAGCTCCGGGAACGCTGCGCCCCGCTCATCGATTTCGCGAAAGACGCGCTTTTCTGAACGGACGGGCGTTCAGCGCCGCAGACGCAGCTTCTTCAGAAGCGCGGCGAATCCCTCCGGCAGCGGAGCGACGATTTCCGCCGCCGCGTCCGCGAGCGTTCCCGCGGGAACGAAAATCCTTTCCGCGTGGACGCACGGCGGAGCGTAGAGCGGACGCTCCTCGCCCTTGTTCAGCCGCCCCTTGCGGAGAAGCTCCGAATTGACCACCGGCGGAACGTTCCCGTAAAGCGCGTCGCCGACGACGGGCAGCCCGCACTCCGCGGCGTGAAGCCGGATCTGGTGAAGACGCGGGAACGCCGTCTCCGCCCGCCAAAGCTCCCATTTCCCGAATTTTTCGAGCCGGGAAAAACGCGTCTCCGATTTTTTCCCCGTCGTGGAGGAGACGAGCGCGCGCGGCTCGGAAAAATGCGCGGCGACCGGCAGGCGGCAGGAAAATTCCGCCTCGCCCGAAGCCTCCGCCGCGGGCTTCGCCAGAAAGACGAAGGAGAAGCGCAGCAGCTCCGAGCCCGCGGCGTTGCGCCAGGCGTCCAGCGCGCCGCCCTCGCGGTCCGCCAGCAGAACGGCGCCGGAGCACTCCGCGTCCGTCGGCAGCACCGCCGCCGGACGCGCGAGCCCGAGCGCCGCCGCGGACGGGCTTCCCTGCGCGAGCCGTTTCCTCAGCTCTCCGCAGAGCGTCGGCGCGCCCGAGTTCCAGGGATGCTCGTCCGCGGGAACGCCCGAAGGCTTCGCGAGCGCAACGACGCCGTTCCCGCGAAAGATCACGGGCAGGACCACGGAGTTTTCCCTGAGCGTATGCGGCGGAAACGTGAGCATCTTTTCTCGGAGCAAAAAAAAGCGTTCCCGCGACAATCGAGCCGAAGCGGGAACGCTTTTGACGAAAAGCGAAAGAACTCAGGCGGCGGCCTTGGCCTTGTTCGCGGCCTTGGCGAGACGCGACTTCATGCGCGCCGCCTTGTTCGGATGAATGACGCCGGACTTCGTCGCCTTGTCGAAGACGGAGGCGCAGATCGGCGTGACGGAAGCGATCGACGCGGCGTCGCCGGAAGCCATCGCGGCCTTCGCGGATTTGGCGACGGTTTTCAGGCGGCTCTTCACGGAGCGGTTGCGCTGCGCGTTGGTCGCGGATTTACGAATGTTCTTCTGAGCTGACTTGATGTTGGCCATTTCGGTCTGAATAAAAATTTGAAAGTGCCGTATGAAACAAAAATTTCCGCGGAGTGTCAACGACGAAAAAAAACGCCGCGGGGAACCCGCGCGCCGCCGCCGCGAAAACCGCCCTCCATCGGAGCGAAAAAAAAAAGCGTTCCCGCCGGAATGTCCGCGCGGGAACGCTTTTTTCGGAGATTTCGCGGATTCCCGCGAGAAGCTCACCAGTCTTCGTCTTCGGAAGCCTCCTCTTCGGAATCGCCGCCTTCTTCTTCCGCGGCTTCCTCTTCGTCTCCGCCTTCATCGGCGGCGGCTTCGTCCTCGTCCTCGCCGAGCGCTTCGCGTTCCTGCTGAGCGGCGGCGCGGGCGGCGGCGAGAGCTTCGCGGGCGGCCTTGCGCTGTTCGGCGGCGATCTTCTCGAGTTCTTCCGGAGTGCGGTAGATGTCGCAGAGCACGTGGTCCGCGGCCTTCAGCTCGGGAGCGCCCTTGACGCCGGCCTTGACGTCGGCGACGTAGCGGTTGCCGTCCACCTCGATCACGGTGACGAGCGCGGCCTTGTTTTCCTTGGTCAGCACGACGTGGTCGCCCGCCGCGTAGGTGTTGGGCGTGAGAAATTCGATGACGCCGACCTGCGCGTTGAAGCGCGTGATGCGGGCGTTGCCCTTGTCCGGCATCGGAAGCTCTTCGACGGCGGAAGCGGCCTTGAGCGCCGCGAGCGCCTTTTCGAGATTAGCCTTGCGGATGGCGGGGAACTCGGCGAGAAGATCGTCCGAGAAGCGCTCGGAGGGCTCTTCCGTCGCGGACGGAGTTTCGAGGGAGGAGAACTCCGCGTCGTCCGCGAAAAGCGCGTCGCTCGGAGTGTCGTTAGCGGCGGACGCGGGCGCCGAAGTGTTCGCTTTCGGAACCGGCTTGGAATCCGGAGTCGCCCACGGGTTGCTGGACGACGAAGCGCATCCGGCGAACGCCACAGCGGCGAGAGAGGCAAGAACAAGGAGAGCTTTTCTCATAGCGTAAAAACTTCTGAAAGTGTGGGTAATTTTAATGGGAGAATAATCTTCGAGACCGCGTCGTGCAATCTCTGAGGACAAAGATTTTCATCTTGATGCCGCTTTGTCAAACCAAATCTCCCCGCGGGACCGCCGAAACCGGGAACGGGACGGAATCCCGAGCCCCGGCGTTCCCGCGGGGCGGATTTCCGCGCGCGGCGCCTTGAATCTTGACAACGTCCCGCCGCGCGTAGATGCTTGTCGTTTCATTTTATTTTCACAGCCATGGCAAACACCACACCGCTCCTCATGCTCGGCATGCCCAAGGGCAGCC
>JBJEVP010000231.1:0-1775 GCA_051884475.1 Candidatus Spyradosoma sp. | reverse complement strand
TTGCCGTAGATCGGGCCGAAGTTCGCGCAGGCGCGGAAGTCGGCGCCTTCGGGATCGGCGGTGCCGAACAGACCCCACGCCGCCGGACGATAGACCTTGTCGTCGGGAACGTTGTGCGCGTAAACCGGGATGCGGAGCATCGAGGCGAGCGTGATCAGGTCCGCGCCGACGTGGCCGTAGGTCCACGCGCCGTGGTTCGCGCCCATGTTCGCCATGACGGAATAGACGTCCGTGAACGCGCCCTTGCCCGTGAGGATCGGCGCGAACCAGGTCGTCGGCCAGCCCGGGTCAGTGCGTTCGTCGAGAATCTTGTTCACGTTCTCGGGGAGCGTGCAGGTGTAGCCTTCGGCGATGACGAGGACCGGACCCTGTCCCTTGACGAGGTTCATGCGGATCATCGTCACGGGAACGTCGCCCTTCGAGACGAAGTGCAGCGAGTAGCCCCCGCCGCGGAAGTATTCGCGGTTCGCCGGGCACCATTCGGACGCCGCCATCATCGCGTCGATGTCCTGGAACGTCGTTTCGCCGGTCTTCTTCATGACGGGCTTGCCGTTCACGTCGAGCGCCTGCATGTTGCCGTCGAGCGCGGTCGAGCCGGAGTTGATGAGGTGCATGATGCCGTTCTTGGCGTGGCCTTCCATCGTGTAGCCGGCGACGCGCTTCACGGCGTCGGGCGACCAGTACGTGCGGATGTCGGAGAAGCACGCCGCCTGGCCCGTGAGCTGGTGCAGCAGGAGCTGGCAGACGCCGTTCATCGCGTCGTTTTCCGTCGCGAACGGAATCGCCTCGCGCGGGCCGTTCCAGTCGAAGGTGCTGTTGAGGAGCGATTCCGCCATGTCGCCGTTCGGATAGTAGTCCGTCCAGTGGCGCTGGCCCTGGAAGCCGCCGCAGATGGCGTTGAAGCCGAGGCCTTCTTCCTCGCAGTCGATCGTCTTGAGGTGCGGATTGCCGTGCATCATGTCGCGGAAGATGATCGTCATCAGCAGCGATTCGCGCAGCGTGCGTTCCTTTTCTTCCGGCGGGAGCACGAGGTCGGGACGGTTGCGGTCCGGGCCGATCTTCACGTATTTCTTCGCCCATTCGAGCGCGAGCTCAAATTCCTTCTTGTCGTAGATGCCGAGATCCATGCGGCGGCGGACTTCCGTCATGTCCACCGGCTGGACGCGCATGCCGAGGTAGCTTTCCCAGAACGAATGGTCGAGAATCGAGCCGGCGATGCCCATCGCGCAGCCGCCGATGGAGAGGTAGCCCTTGCCCTTCAGCGTCGCGACCGCGATGCCCGCGCGAGCGAAGCGGAGGATTTTTTCCTCGACGTCCGCGGGAATGCTCGTGTCGTCCTTGTCCTGCACGTCGTGCCCATAGATCGAGAACGCGGGAACGCCCTTCTGCGCGTAGCCGGCGAGCGCGGCGGCGAGATAGACGGCGCCCGGGCGCTCCGTGCCGTTGAAGCCCCAGATCGCCTTCGGCGTGGACGCGTCCGTCTCGAACGTTTCCGTGATGTAGCACCAGCACGGCGTGACGGTGAGCGAGCAGCCGACGTTGTTCTCGAGGAACTTCTGGTTCGCCGCGGCGGCTTCCGCGGGACCGCCGATGCACGTGTCGGCGATGACGCACTGCACGGGCTGGCCGTTCGCGTGCTTCACCTTCGATTCGATGAGCGCGGCGGCGGCTTTCGCCATGTTCATGGTCTGTTCTTCCAGCGACTCGCGGACGCCGAGACGACGGCCGTCGATCGTGGGACGAATTCCGATTTTAGGTAACGTATCGTATTTCAT
>JBJEVP010000230.1:0-1776 GCA_051884475.1 Candidatus Spyradosoma sp. | reverse complement strand
CTCTGCAAGCCCGCCAAGGTGCAGTGGTGCGACGGTTCCAAGGAAGAAGCCGACAAGCTCTTCGCTGAAATGGTCGCCAGCGGAATGGCGATCAAGCTCAACGAAGAAAAGCGTCCGGGCTGCTACCTTTACCGCTCCGATCCCCGCGACGTCGCGCGCGTCGAAAAGCGCACGCTGATCTGCTCCAAGGAGAAGGAAAACGCGGGTCCGACGAACAACTGGGAAGACCCGGTCGTCATGAAGGAAAAAATGCGCGCCCTCTACGACGGCTGCATGGAAGGCCGCACGATGTACATCATCCCGTTCGCGATGGGGCCGCTCGGCTCGCCGATCGCGCAGTACGGCGTCGAAATCACGGACTCTCCCTACGTCGTCGTCTCGATGCGCATCATGGCGCGCGTCTCGACGGAAGTCTTCCGCCACATCGAAAAGGACGACTTCTTCGTGCCCTGCGTGCACTCCGTCGGCATGCCGCTGAAGCCGGGCGTGCAGGACGTCCGCTGGCCGTGCAACCCGGACAACACCTACATCGTCCACTTCCCGGAAGAATCGACGATCTGGTCGTTCGGTTCCGGCTACGGAGGAAACGCCCTCCTCGGCAAGAAGTGCTTCGCGCTCCGCATCGCCTCGAACCTCGCCCGCAAGCAGGGCTGGCTCGCCGAGCACATGCTCATCCTCGGCGTCAAGACGCCTGAAGGCAAGAAGCACTACGTCACGGCGGCGTTCCCGTCCGCGTGCGGCAAGACGAACTTCGCCATGCTGATCCCGCCGAAGGCGCTCCGCGACAAGGGCTGGGAAATCACCTGCGTCGGCGACGACATCGCCTGGATCAAGCCGGACGCCTCCGGACAGCTCCGCGCCATCAATCCCGAAAACGGATTCTTCGGCGTCGCCCCGGGAACGGCCATGGAAACGAACCCGAACGCGCTCCTTTCCTGCTCCAAGAACACCATCTTCACGAACGTCGCTCTCACGGACGACGGCGACATCTGGTGGGAAGGCATGACGAAGGAAAAGCCGAAGCACCTCATCGACTGGCAGGGCAACGATTGGACGCCCGACATGATCGACGAAAAGACCGGCAAGCCGAAACTGTCCTCGCACCCGAACTCCCGCTTCGCCGCTCCCGCCGCGAACTGCCCGTGCATCGACCCGGATTGGCAGAGCCCGGAAGGCGTTCCCGTGGACGTGTTCGTGTACGGCGGCCGCCGCATGAACGACATCCCGCTCGTGTTCCAGGCGCACAACTGGGCGCACGGCGTCTATCTCGGCGCCACGGTCGGCTCCGAACAGACCGCCGCCGCTGAAGGCCAGGTCGGCGCGCTCCGCCGCGACCCGTTCGCGATGCTGCCGTTCTGCGGCTACCACATGGGCGACTACTTCGCGCACTATCTGGAAATGGCGAAGCTCGCCAAGACGCCCGCCGTGTTCCACGTCAACTGGTTCCGCAAGACGCCGGAAGGCAAGTTCATGTGGCCGGGCTACGGCGACAACGCCCGCGTTCTCGCGTGGATGATCGGCCGCGTCGAAGGCACCGCCTCCGCCAAGGATTCGCCGTTCGGCTACATTCCTTCCTACGAAGACCTCGACTTCGACGGTCTCGACTTCTCGAAGGAACAGTTCGACGCCGTCATGGCGATCGACCCGAACCGCGTCAAGGAACTCGCCGAAGCCAACACCGATTACCTCAAGAACACGATCGGCCACGCTTCGCCGGAACTCCTCGCGGTCTCCGACGACATCATCGCCCGCTGCAAGTAATCCGCTTCGCGGCGA
>JBJEVP010000229.1:0-1781 GCA_051884475.1 Candidatus Spyradosoma sp. | reverse complement strand
TCAGTACGCGTCGCCGATGACGTCCTTGCCGTAGTATTTGCGGAGCGCTTCGGGAACGCGGACGGTGCCGTCGGGCTGAACGTTGTTTTCGAGAATCGCCGCGAGCACGCGCGGGAGCCCGAGCCCGGAGCCGTTGAGCGTGTGCACGGTCTCCGCCTTGCCGCCGTCTTTCGGGCGGTAGCGGATGCCGGCGCGGCGCGCCTGAAAGTCCGTGAAGCACGAGCAGCTCGACACTTCGAGCCAGCGCTTCTGGCCGCCCGCGAAGACTTCGAGGTCGTACTGCTTCGCGTGCGGGAACCCGATGTCGCCGGAGCAGATGAGCAGCACGCGGTAGGGCAGACCGAGCTTCTGCAGCAGGCGCGCGGCGTCGTCCCTGAGCGTTTCGAGCTCCTCGAACGAATGCTGCGGGTGCACCCACTTGACGAGCTCGACCTTGTCGAACTGGTGCAGGCGGTTGAGCCCGCGCACGTTCGCGCCCCAGCTGCCCGCCTCGCGGCGGAAGCACGGCGTGTAGGCGCAGCGGCGGATCGGCAGGTCGCGCTCGTCGATGATTTCGTCGCGGAAGAAATTCGTGACGGGCACTTCCGCCGTGGGAATCATGTAGAAATCGTCCTGCGGCGCGTAGTACATCTGGCCTTCCTTGTCGGGCAGCTGTCCGGTCGCGGTCGCCGAGGCGGGATTGACCATGATCGGCGCCATGACTTCCTCGTAGCCGGCGGCGTGCGCCTCGTCGAGGCAGAACTGAATCAGCGCGCGCAGCAGCCGCGCCATGTCGCCGACGTAGAACGGGAAGCCTGCGCCCGTGACCTTGACGCCGCGTTTGAAGTCGATCGCCTTCTCGAACCAGGGCAGCTCCCAGTGCGCGACGGCGTTCGGCGAAACGAGCTGCGCGGGATCGCCCCACGTTCCCGCGACGACGTTGTCGTTCTCGTTCTTGCCCACGGGAACGCTTTCGTCGGGAACGTTCGGCACGGTGAGATAAAGTCTGCGCCATTCCTCCTCGACTTCGGCGACCTGCTTTTCGAGCTCCTTCGTCTTCGCGGAGATCGCCTTCATTTCGCCGACCTTGGCGAGAAATTCGGGCGAGCCTTTCTTCATCGCCGCCATTTCCTTGTTCGCGGCGTTCTGCGCGGAGCGCGCGGCCTCGAACTCGCCGACGAGCGCGCGGCGCCTGGCGTCGCACGCGAGAATCGCGTCGAAGTCCACGTCGAACTTCTTCGTCGCGAGACGCGCGCGGATCATGTCGATGTTTTCACGGAAAAATTTGATGTCCAGCATTTTCGGAAAGATTAAAGTTTAAGGCTTAAAGCTTAAAGGAAGGGCGGGGCGCGGAAAACGCGCGTTCCCGCGTCACGCGAAAATTTCCTCGGGCTTGAAGAAGCGCGCGATTTCCGCGGCGGCGGATTCTTCGCCGTCGGAGGCGTGGCAGATGTTGTAGGTCACGATTTCCTTGTCGCCGAAATCGCCGCGTATCGTTCCCGCGGGAGCGTTCGCGGACTTCGTCGGCCCGAGCAGTTCGCGCACTTTCGCGATCGCGTTTTCGCCGCGGAGCACCGCGACGACGACCGGACGCGACATCATCCAGTTCGAGAGGAAGCCGAAATACGGCTCGTTCACGAGGTGCGCGTAGTGGCTGCGCACGAGCGCGTCGTCGATCTGAATCATTTTGCACGCCGCGAGCGAGAGACCCGCCGCCTCGAAGCGCGCGAGCACCGTTCCCGCGAGATTCTTTTCCATGCAGTCGGGCTTCAGGATGATGAGAGTCTTCTGAATCATAAAAT
>JBJEVP010000228.1:0-1784 GCA_051884475.1 Candidatus Spyradosoma sp. | reverse complement strand
GCTTATTACTGGTTGCTGAAAATCTGGAATCCCGCGTAGGCTTCCGCGCCGTGTTCGTCGAGGTCGAGACCGCGCAGTTCCGTCTCCTCCTCGACGCGCAGGCCGAGCGTCTTTTTGATCGCCCAGAAGATGACGAGCGCGCACGGGAACGAGACGAAGCCCGCCAGCACGCCGAGCAGCTGCACGCCGAACGTGTATTCGGGAACGGTCGAGAAGATCCCCACCGCGAGCGTGCCCCAGATGCCGCACACGAGGTGCACCGAAACCGCGCCCACGGGATCGTCGATGCGGATCTTGTCCACGAGCAGCACCGAGAGCACGACGACCACGCCGCCGATGAGCCCGATCAGAATCGAGGCGCCCCACGACACGCAGTCCGCGCCCGCCGTGATGCTCACGAGCCCCGCGAGGCAGCCGTTCAGCGTCATCGAAAGATCCGGCTTCTTCAGCACGATGCTGCTCGTCAGCGCCGCGCCCACGATGCCCGCCGACGCGCCGAACATCGTCGTCACGAGCACGAACGAAATCTTTTCCGGATCCGCGTTGAGCACGCTCCCGCCGTTGAATCCGAACCATCCGAACCACAGCAGGAAGACGCCGATCACCGCGAGCGGCATGTTGTGGCCCATGATCGGGCGCGCCACGCCGTTGACGAATTTTCCGATGCGCGGGCCGACGAGGATCGCTCCCGCGAGCGCCGCCCAGCCGCCGACCGCGTGCACGAAGGTCGAGCCCGCGAAGTCGTGGAAGTTCAGATCCGCGAGCCAGCCTCCGCCCCAGCCCCACGAGCCGATCAGCGGATAGACGAGCGTCACGAACACGAGCGTGAACAGCAGGAACGAATTGAGCTTCGTGCGCCCCGCGACCGCGCCGGAGACGATCGTCGCGCTCGTCGCCGCGAACATGCCCTGGAAGAAGAAGTCCGTCCAGAACGTGAACGCGCCGTTGTACGCGAACGGGTCGCCCTCGGGCGGCGTCAGCCCGAATCCGCCGAAGCCGAACGCGTGCCCGAGCAGCCAGTTGCCCGCGCCCGGATACATCAGCGCGAAGCCGACCGCCGCGTAGGTCAGAAAGCCGATCGGCGGCACCATCGTGTTCTTGAACAAAATGTTCGTGCAGTTCTTCGCCCGGGAAAGCCCGGACTCCACCGCCGCGAATCCCAGGTGCATCATGAAGACGAGCATCCCGCCGATGAGCACCCAGAGATTGTTCACGAAGAAGTTCTGCGCCGAATCCGCCGCGGGAACGGGCGAAACCGCGGGAACGACGGCCGCCGCCGCCGCGGGCGTTCCCGCCGCGTCCTGCGCGAACAGCGTTCCCGCCGCCGCGACCGACGCGCCGACGAGCGCAGTCAAAATCAGATTTTTTCTGTTCATAAAGTTTTTCCTTTGATTTTCAGAGATGAACTTTCGTCGTCCGCCGTTCCTCAACCGATCGCGCCGGAATTCTCCTCCTTCGTGCGGATGCGGATCGCGCGCTCGAGCGGCAGCACGAAGATCTTGCCGTCGCCGATGTGCCCGGTCGCCGCGCCCGCCATGATGCCCTGAATCGTGCTCTCGACGAACTCGTCGTTCACGGCGATCGTGAGCTGCACCTTCTTGAGCAGATTCACTTCGACCTCCGCGCCGCGGTAGGCCTTCACGAATCCCTTCTGCTCGCCGCAGCCCAGCGCGTTGGTGACGGACATCTTGTAGATCCGCCGCATGTATAACTCCTGCTTCACGGCGTTGAGCCGCTCCGGCTTGATGTATGCGATTATCATTTTCATAACGTTGAAACGAAAA
>JBJEVP010000227.1:0-1787 GCA_051884475.1 Candidatus Spyradosoma sp. | reverse complement strand
GCTTTTTCTTGTTTTTCGGTTGAAAGGTGCTTGGGAAAATCCGATTTTCCTCCGCCTTCCCGCTCTGCGCAAACAAAAAAAAACGCGCTTCCGGCGTTCCCGCGGGAATTCCGCTCGGAGAAAAAAAAGAAGACGGAAGGCCGCGCGTCTTCCGTTTCGCCGCCGTCCTTCGCGGGCGGGAGCGGAGCGCGCAATTTCTCGCTTTACGGAAAGGCCGCGCGGGAGTAGCCTTTCCCGCCGCATTCAACACGAAAAATGAGCAACACCAATCCGTTCCTTTCCACATGGGCAAGAAACATCGCGCCGTCGCCCACGCTGGCGGTCGACGCCAAGGCGAAGGCGCTTAAGGCCGAAGGCAAAGACGTTTGCGGTTTCGGCGCGGGCGAGCCGGATTTCGACACTCCGCAGTTCATCAAGGACGCGTGCGCGAAGGCGCTCGCCGAGGGCAAGACGAAATACGTCCCGACGCCCGGCATTCTGCCTCTGCGCAAGGCGATCGCCGCCGATTACGCGGCGCGCGGATTCCGCGGCCTCACGGAAGCGAACGTCGTGCTCAGCCCCGGCGGGAAAATGTCCTGTTATCTGACGGTGCTCGCCCTGGTCAGCCCCGGCGACGAGGTCATCATTCCCGCGCCGTATTGGGTGAGCTATCCGGAAATGGTCAAGCTCGCGGGCGGCGTGCCCAAGTTCGTGCTCGCGGAGGATTCCGCCGGCTTCAAGATTACGCCCGAACAGCTCCGCGGGGCGATCACGCCGAAGACGCGCCTGCTCATTCTCACTTCTCCGTCGAACCCGACCGGGGCCGTCTATTCCCGCGCCGAGCTCGAGGCGCTCGTCGCCGTCGCCGTCGAGCACGGCATTTACGTGCTTTCCGACGAAATCTACGCGCATCTGACCTACGACGGCGTCGTCGCGAGCCATCCCGCGACGTTCTCGGAGCGCGCGTCGGAGCTCGTCGTCACGGCGTCCGGCTTCGCGAAGACCTACGCGATGACGGGCTGGCGCCTCGGCACGATCGTCGCTCCCGCGCCGATCGCGAAGGCGGTCGCCGGCCTGCAGAGCCAGATGTCCTCCAACTGCACGTCGTTCGCGCAGTACGGCGCGCTCGCGGTCTACGAGCAGCCGGAAAAGGCGAAGGCCGCCGTCGCGGAAATGCTCGCCGTGTTCGACCGTCGCCGCAATCTGCTCTGCGACGGGCTCAACGCGATTCCGGGCGTCAGCTGCTATCGCTCTCAGGGCGCGTTTTACCTGTTCCCGAACATCAAGTCCTTCGGTCTGAGCTCCACGGATTTCGCCGCGAAGCTGCTCGAGGAGGAACTCGTGGCGGTCGTTCCCGGCGTCGCGTTCGGCGCCGAAGGCTACATGCGCCTCAGCTACGCGACGTCCGACGAAACCATCAAAAAAGGCCTCGACCGCATCGCCCGCTTCTGCGGGAGGCTCTGAGCGCGGACGGGGCGTCCGTTTCGGCCGCCGCGCTTCCGGCGGGAACGCGGCGGAAAATTCATAAGGACATTCGCATATGGACTGGCTGACAAACCTGTTTATGAACGACGTGGACGGCGTGGCTCACACCGTCCTGATCTTCGCGCTGGTGATCGTGCTCGGCATTCCGCTCGGGCGCGTGAAGGTGTTCGGGATTTCGCTGGGCATCACGCTGGTGCTCTTCGTCGGAATCGTTCTCGGACAGCTCGGTTTCCGCGTGAACGATCACGTGCTGCACTTCGTCAAGGAGTTCGGGCTGATTCTTTTCGTGTTCACGATCGGGCTTCAGGTCGGGCCGGGCTTCT
>JBJEVP010000226.1:0-1791 GCA_051884475.1 Candidatus Spyradosoma sp. | reverse complement strand
TTTTTTTTCTCGACATAATGCGAACTTTTTGCCACGATAAATTCAGCCGAGATGGTTTTTGTCTCGGATCTACTAATATTCAGTCATACGTAAAAAAATAAAAAACATGCCCGAAAAACACTCCGAAAGCAAAAAAGATCTTAAGCCTTCGTTTGCCTATCTTATCGAAAAGAAGCGTGAAGGCGGAGAATTTACGAAAGAAGAGATCCGCCACATCGTCGATTCCATCATGGACGAGGAAATGCCTCCTTCGCAGCAGGCGGCGCTCCTGATGGCGATTTACTTCAAGAACATGTCGGCGGCGGAAACGGCGGCGTTCTCCGAGGAAATGATGTTTTCCGGCGACACCGTCGATCTGGACGACATTTCCGATCCGAAGATCTCCAAGGTGTCCACGGGCGGCGTCGGCGACAAGGCGACGATCGCGCTCGCGGCGCTCGCGGCGGCGACCGGCGTCGTCGTGCCCACCTTCGTCTCCCGCGACGAGGATTTCGCCATTTCCTCCGTGGACAAGATGAACGCGATTCCGGGCTTCAAGTCCAAGCTCCCGACCAAGGACTGCGTGAAGACGCTCGCCAAGGTCGGCTGCGCGATCGTCGAGCAGAACAAGGAAATCGCGCCTATCGACGAGACGCTGTACACGCTTCGCCAGGCGACGGCGACGAGCGGCTCGCTCCCGCTGATCACCAGCAGCATTCTTTCCAAAAAATTCGCCGAAGGCTGCGAAGGCCTCGTCGTGGACGTGAAGTGGGGCAACGGCTCCTCCGTGCGCGATCTCGAGCAGGCGAAGCAGCTCGCCCGCACGCTCACGCGCGTCGCGCGCAGCATGAAGCGCAAGTGCGTCGCGCTCGTCACGGACGCGAATCAGCCGCTCGGCAACACCGTCGGCACGGGGCTTGAGATTCTCGAAGTCGTCGAGCTGCTCAAGGGCGAAGGTCCGGAGGACATGAAGGAGCTCGTCTTCAAGCTCGGCATGGAGATGGTGCGCCTCGCGGGCGTCGCGGGCTCGACTCTTTCCGCGAAGCAGACGATCGAGCGCGTGCTCAAGAACGGCGACGCGCTGAAGAAGTTCCGCGAAATGGTCGTCGCGCAGGGCGGCAAGCCGGATTGGATCGACAATCCCGAGAAGTTCCCGAAGGCGAAATACGTCAAGAAGCTGCCCGCGGCGAAGCGCGGCTACGTGCACCTCATCAACGCGGGGCTCATCGCCCGCGGCGTGCAGGTGCTCGCGCAGAAGAAGGACGGCTCCTACGATCCCGCCGTCGGCGCGTTCGACATCAAGAAGGTCGGCACGCAGGTCAAGCAGGGCGAGCCGCTCATCCAGATCGCCTACAACGACGAGTCCAAGATGGAGCAGGCGATGGAATACTTCCGCAACGCCTACCGCCTCGCGCCGAAGCGCCCGAATCCCATCGGGCTCATCGTCGAGCGCGTCGCCTGAGACGCGGGAAAAAAAAGATTTCAGTTTCTTTGAGGAAGAAGCGTTTCCGTTCGCGGGAACGCTTTTTTCTTTTTTCGGAGCCTGAAAAAAAAACCGCCCGGACGCATCGCGTGGACGCGTCCGGGCGGGAGAGCAAGTTTGCGGAGACCGGAGATGCGCATGCCTGTTGAGTTCGCATGCGAAATGTTCGCGGGAAGGCCTCGGGCGTTCCCGCCCGGGCTTTCGGTTTATATGCAAGGCGCGCCCGAGGCGAAACGCAAGCGGAGAAACATTAAAAAAATGTAATGTTTCTCCGCTTGACTCGCGGCGGTCGCCTCAGCGCGTCGCCGTGATTCCGTGTTTTTCGCAGA
>JBJEVP010000225.1:0-1792 GCA_051884475.1 Candidatus Spyradosoma sp. | reverse complement strand
TCGTAGTCGCCGAGGCGGACGTGCGTGATGCGGTCGCGCTCGATCACGCCCCACTGCTCCGGATGCCCGACGAGCAGCCATTCGCGCGGCGTCTCGTCGAAAAGATTTTTGCCCACGGAATAGTCGCTCGGCGCGTTCCCGACGTGCAGATAATTCTGCAGCAGCGTGACGCTCGCGTCGTAGTGCGACGTCCAGTGCGTGTGCGTCTTGGGCGGCAGCGCGGCGTCGAAGAGCACGAACGGCACCTTGAGCTGGTGCGTCGAAAACAGCGAGCCGTGGCCCCACGTGTTGTTGCCGTCCTCGTTGAATTCCTGCCCGTGGTCGCCGGTGAGAATGACGACGGTGTTTTCGAGCAGCCCGCGTTCCCGCAGGTCGTCGAACACGCGCCCGAGCTGACGGTCGAGCCAGAACGCGTCGTTCTTGTAGAGGTTGAAGAACGGGGTCGGGTCGGTGTTTTTGCCGAGCAGCTCGTATTTCGGGTTTTCCCAGTCGGTGGGGAATTTCTTCTCGGCGTCCTTCGGGAGCGTCATCGCGTGCAGTTCGTCGAAGAACAGGAAGCCGAAGAACGGGCGCCGCTCGGCGGCGGGAACGCTCACGTGATTTTTCGTGAACTCGAGCCACGCGTCCGCGAGCCGCTCGTCGCCCTCGGCGGTCGAAACGCCGTCCGCAAGGTAGTCGCGGATTGATTCGGCGGGAACGTTCCTGAAGATCGTGCGCGTGAAAGGCGGATTGGAGAGCCCCGCCGTCGCGTAAACCGCGGTCGCGTAATTATTTTTCAACAACACGTCCACGAACGCCGAGCTGACGCCGCCGTCGCGGATCGCGCCGAAATACATTCCGGGAAGCCCGTGGAAAAACGACATCACGCCCGTGCGCGTGCCGTGGTCGCCGCTGTAGTGCTCGGCGAAGACCTGCGCGTTCTTCGCGAAGGCGCAGACGTTCGGCATCACTTCCGGCTCGAAGGTGCGGAAATTCCACGAATCGACGAAGATGACGAGCACGTTCTTCGTCGGCGGCTCCGCGGGAACGAGCGGCGCGCGCGGATAGTCGAGCGCCGAGCCCGCGTTGAGCTTGATCTTCTCGCGCACCTTTTCGGGATCGACCCAGCCGCGCCGGATCAGAAAACGGTTCGCCGTCAGCGGGAAATGCCCCGGGTAAACCTCCGCGATGCGATAGACGGAACGGCTCCCGTTCGCGGAATAATACGCGTGCATCATGTGCGAGGCGACGAGCAGGACGGCGAGCGTTCCCGCGACCGCGCCGAGCGCCTTCCCGCCCGTGCGCGAAGCCGTGACGCGCGCCGCGGACCACGCGACGAGACCGAGCCCGACGAGCGCGAGCGCCCCGCCCGCCATCAGCGCGATCTGCCCCGCCGTGAACGTGAAGATTCCCGCCGCGCCGCCGCCGAAAAGCAGATCCAGCACGAAGCTGTTGTATACATGAAATCGATACAGACCGAAGACGAAGGTGTCGAGCGCGACGACGATCAGCCCCGCCGCTCCCGCCGCGACGGAAAGGCACGCCGCGAGCGGACGCCGCGGGAACGCCAGCGCCCACGGCAGACAGCACGCGATCCACGCGACCGCGCCCCACATCGCGAAATGCCCGAACATCGTGCAGAACGCGTACACGCCGCCCTCGCCGGAAAAATCGATGTCGAGCTGACGGAAATAATTCAGCGAAATCAGCGCGGCGAGCGCCGCCGCGAAAACGAAAAACCACGCGCCGCGCCGCAGCGCCTCCCCGCGGGAACGCGCCGCCCGCGCCGCAAAAAATTCTCGAATCTTCATGA
>JBJEVP010000224.1:0-1802 GCA_051884475.1 Candidatus Spyradosoma sp. | reverse complement strand
TACGGCGCGACGCCGACCGAGCCGCAGGTGCAGTGGCAGCGCATGGAGTTCTACGCGTTCACGCACTTCGGCCTCAACACCTTCACCGGGCGCGAATGGGGATACGGCGACGAAAACGAGTCGCTTTTCAATCCCACGAAGTTCGACGCCGACGAAATCGTCAAGACCTTCAAGGCGGGCGGCATGACGGGCATGATCTACACCGCCAAGCACCACGACGGCTGGTGCTCCTGGCCGACGAAGACGACCGAGCACAGCATCAGGAAATCGCCGTGGAAGAACGGCAAGGGCGACGTCGTCAAAGAATTTTCCGACGCGTGCAAAAAGCACGGCATCAAGTTCGGCACCTACCTTTCGCCGTGGGACCGCAATCACCCCGAATACGGGCGCGACGGCTACATCAAGGCCTACTACGGCCAGATCGAGGAGCTGCTCACGAACTACGGCGACGTCTTCGAAATCTGGTTCGACGGCGCGAACGGCGGCGACGGCTATTACGGCGGCGCGCGGGAACGCCGCAACACGCCCGGCGGCGCGGACAAGTATTACAATTTCGAGCAGATCGTGAAGAACATCCGCAAGATGCAGCCGAACTGCATCGTCTGGGGCGCCTCGCATTACGGCGACGCGCGCTGGGGCGGCTCCGAGCGCGGGAACGTCGGCTATCCGCACTGGCACACGGTCGGCTCCCAGAATCCCGAGCAGACGGGTTCCGCGCATCCCGCGACCTGCAAAGAAAAATGCCGTCACGTCGTTTCCGCGCACGGCATCCGCGGCGGCGACCGCTGGGTGCCCGCCGAGGGCGACACGCCGATCAATCAGAGCGGCTGGTTCTGGCACCAGGGCGGGCGTCCGAAGTCTCCGGAAACGCTCATGCAGGTCTGGTTCGACTGCGTCGGCCGCGGCGCCAATCTCATTCTCAATCTCGCGCCGGACAAGACGGGACGTCTCGATCCCGCCGACGTGAAGGCGCTTCTCGATTTCAAGGAGCTCCGCGACGCGCTTTACAAAAAGGATTTCGCGCTCGGAGGGAAGGCCGAAGGGCGTTCCCGCGGCAAGGCGTTCGGCCCGCAGTTCCTCACGGACGGCGATCCCGACACGTTCTGGGCGCTCCGCGACAAGGACACCGAAGGCGAGGCCGTGGTGACGCTCCCGAAGAAGGCGACGTTCGACGTCGTGCGCGTGCGCGAGGAAATCCGCCTCGGGCAGCGCGTGGATTCGTGGGCGCTCGACGCGGACGTCGGCGGCAAGTGGCAGGAAGTCCTCGCCGGACAGACGATCGGCGTGCAGGCGATGCTTGTGCTGCCGAAGCCGGTGACGACGCAGCGCGTGCGCCTGCGCATCACGGGCGCCGCCGCGTGCCCGTGCATTTCCGAACTTTCTCTTTTCAAACTTCCGGCGGGGCTGAACCTCAAGAAGGCCGATTTCGGTCCCGTGATCACGGCGGGCGTTCCGAAGACGAAATGGAAGATCGTGAGCGCGCCCGCGGGAACGAACGCCAAGGCGGCGATCGACGGCAAGGCGGACACGTTCTGGCACACGCACATGAAACAGGAACTGCGCCCGCCGCAGTCGTTCGTCGTCGATATGGGCGAGTCGATCAAGCTTCGCGCGTTCACCTACCTGCCGCGCCAGGACGGCACGTTCGCGGGCATGACGGACCGCTACAAATTCGAGCTCAGCGCGGACGGCAAGAGCTGGAAGCAGGTCGCCGAGGGCGAGTTCGGCAACCTCCGCGCCAACCCGATCGAGCAGACGATCGCGTTCCCGCCGCAGAACGCGCGCTACTTCCGCTTCACGGG
>JBJEVP010000223.1:0-1816 GCA_051884475.1 Candidatus Spyradosoma sp. | reverse complement strand
GGAATCTCAGAGCTTCTTTTTGCCTTCGAAGTGCGCTTCGATTTCTTCGAGCGTGCGGCCCTTCGTTTCCGGCAGGAAGAACACGGCCGTGATCCAGTAGATCACCGTGCAGCCCGCGCAGAAGAAGAAGATCGTCGAATACCCGAAGTTGCCCACGACCGGCAGGAACGTTCCCGCGATGACCGTCGAGACGCCCTGGTTGATCAGCAGCGCGATCGACATGCCCATCGCGCGGATGCGGTTCGGCATGAGTTCGGAGAGCGCGAGCCAGACGCACACGCCCGGTCCGACCGCGTACGCCGCGATGAAGATCGCGAAGAACAGCGTCGCGAGCCAGCCGTTCGCCTCGCTCGGGAGCGGACCGACCTCGAAGGACTTGACCTCGAAGGTCTGCCCGTCTTCGTACGGCACCTTGATTTCGAGTTCGTCCGCCGGGGTGTCCTCGCGGACGACGAGCGTCTTGACGTTCATGTCGCCGTTGACCGTGTACACGAACTTCACCTGCGCGGGAACGAACGTTTCCGTCTTCATCAGCGCCTGCGCCTGTTCCTTCGTCATCTGCGAATAATACGCGTACTTGACCACATGCGTCTTCGCGTCGCCGTTCTCGTCGACCTCCTCGAGGCCGGTCTTTTCGTTGACGATGACTTCCGTGCGCTCAAAACCTCGAGCCGCGGGATTGAGCGTGTCGGTGAAGTTCTGCATCTTGCTTTCCGCGTTGAGGAAGAGCGCGGCGACGCCGATCAGACCGACGATGATGCCGGTGGTGCCGACGGTGAGCAGGAACTTGCGGCCCTTGCGGTCCACGAGCACCATCGCGACGATCGTCATCACCATGTTGAGAATCTTGACGACGAGGTCGCCCTGATTCGCGACGGATCCGTCGAGACCGGCCTGCTTCAGCACGTCGACGATGTAGGCGAGCACGGAATTGATGCCCGTCGCCTGGTTGCACGCGAGAATGATGACCGCGAGCACGAACGGCACGATGTATTTCTTCTGGAGAAGGGAATCCTTCGGGGCGTCCGCCTTCTTGTCGGCGGCGGCTTCCTCGGCGGAAGCGGAACCCATTTCGTCGAGCTCCTTCCGAGCTTCGGCTTCGCCGCGGGAACGCGCGAGCGCCTTCAGGGCGTCGGCGATGCGGTTTTTCTTGTAAAGCCAGCGGGCGGATTCGGAGATGAACAGCGCGCCGAACGAGAAGATCACGCCCGGAACCGCGCAGGCCCAGAAGATCGCGCGCCACGCGAAGTTCTTTTCGGCGAGAATCGCCGCACCGCGCTCGGCGACCGAGGCGTATTCCGCGGAAGAGACCGCTTCGACCTGGCTCGCGAAGTAAAGACCGACCGCCGCCGCGAACACGAGGCCGACCGTCAGCATGAACTGGAACATGCCCGTGCCGAAGCCGCGCTTGTCCGCCGTGAGGCATTCCGCGAGATAGAGCGGAACGACGACGCCGATGAGGCCCGCCGCCGCGCCCTGCAGAATGCGGCCCGCGACCAGCCAGTAGAAGCCTTCCGGCACGCAGATGACGGGAACGGAGAGCACGAAGCACACGCCCGCCAGAATCATGATTTTCTTGCGCCCGAACAGGTCGGAAAGCGCTCCCGCGAACAGCGAGGAGAGCACCGAGCCGAGCAGCACCGCCGCGACCACCGTGGAGAGCTGGCCGGGCGTGTAGTTCGTCGTCGCCTGCAGATAAGGAAGCGCGCCGGCGATGACGCCGACGTCGATCCCGTACAGGAGACCGCCGAGACCTGCGATGAACAGCAGGTATTTGTTATAGATCGAGGTTGATGTGGACATAAGTTTTCTTGGG
>JBJEVP010000222.1:0-6972 GCA_051884475.1 Candidatus Spyradosoma sp. | reverse complement strand
CGAACATCAACAAGCTCATCGAAGCCGGCGACTATCCGTCCAACCTCTGGGCGAAGTGAGAGAAAGCTTAAAGTTCAAGGCTTAACGCTTAAAGGAAGGCGTTCCCGCGCGGGAACGCCTTTTTTTTCAGATGCAGTAGTCGAGAAATTCCTGCGGCGCGTCCAGAATTTCCTGAAGAGAAATCTTGGCGAAGCTCTTTTTGATCTCGTCGTTGAGATTGCACCATACCGTCCGCGAAATGCAGCGTTCGGCGCGCTTGCACTGGGTGGGGCAGGCGACGCAGTTCACGATGGAAAGCGGCCCCTCCATCGTCTCGATGATTTCGAGCAGAGAAATGTTTTCGGGCGCGCGCTTCATCATGTAGCCGCCTTTCGCGCCGCGCACGGAGGATATCATTCCCGCGCGGCGCAGTTGGATGACGAGGCGTCCGACGTATTTCTGCGAAAGCCCCTGCGACCTGCAGATTTCGGCGATCATCCGCGGACGCCCCGTGGCGTTCTGGGCCAGATCCAGGAGAATGCGCAGTCCGTACCTGCCTTTGGTGGAAATCTTCATAAAACTATTCCGTTTTCTTCGGAGGAAATAAAGAGGTGGAAAGAAAAAAAAGTGGCGGAGAGAGAGGGATTCGAACCCCCGGAACCTTTCGGCTCAACGGTTTTCAAGACCGCCGCAATCGACCGCTCTGCCATCTCTCCGGACGTGAACGTGTTCTCTCAATGAAACGTGCGCGGAGGCGCCGAGGCAAGGATAATTTGGGCGAAGCTGCCCGCCGATTCGTCAACGGATGACCGATAACGGATAACTGATGATTCACGCTCAGGTTTTTGAAACACGGATTGAACGGATGAAAACGGATTTTTCAGTGAATAATTGATAATGGATGACGGATAATTCTCACTTAGGTTTTTGCCTCGGCAAAAACTTTGAACACTCAATCATCCGCTATCCGTTATTCACTATCCGCCGTCTCCGTTCCTCTAAGCCCTCAACCCTCAGCTCTCCTCATTTTTTTCAACGCAAAGGAAAGAGGAGAGCCGAGAGGAAGATCTGTCTTCATCCGTTCGATCCGTGTTTCAAAAACTTCGGCGGGAACAGTCCGTCATCAATTATCAATTTGCGCGCGGGAGCACGCTGCGGGTAGAATGAGCGCAACGAAATTATGGACACAGCAGTCAGTTCTACGTCGGCGGCGATTCTGCCGTTCAAGATCAGCGTCTTGATTTTCATTCGCGACGAAGGCGGAAGGTTTCTGATGATCCGTCGCCGGAAATCCCCGAACAAGGGATGCTGGAGTCCCGTCGGCGGAAAGCTCGAAATGGCCTCGGGCGAATCGCCGTTCGAGTGCGCCTGCCGCGAGGCGTTCGAGGAGACGGGGCTGCGTCTCGTCGCTCCCGACCTGCATCTGTTCGGAATGGTTTCGGAACGTTCCTACGAGGGCAGCGGGCACTGGCTGATGTTCCTTTTCGACTGCCTCAAGCCCATCGACGCGCTCCCGCCGGAAATCGACGAGGGGCAGTTCGGATTTTTCACGCGGGAGGAAATCGAATCCGCCGCGATTCCGCCGAGCGACCGCACGCTCGTCTGGCCCGTGTTCGATTCGCACCGCCGCAGCTTTCTCGCGTATCGCGCGCAGTGCGGCGGCGCCGAAGGCGCGGTGCGCACGGACGAGGAGTCGTTCCTCGCGCCGAATCGGGAACGGACCGCGCCGTGAACGTTCCCGCGGCGTCCCGGCTCACCCGTGCGCGAAGGTCGCGGCGTCCGCGTTTTTCGCTCCCGCGCGCTTCAGGGCGCGCGCGCATTCGCTGAGCGTCGAGCCCGTCGTGAACACGTCGTCGACGACGACGTAGCGCGCCGCCGGGGAAACCTTCGCCGCGAGTTTCTCGGGAACCGCGAAGGCGTTCCGCACGTTCAGGCGGCGGGAGAGCGCGCCGAGCTTCGTCTGCGTTCCCGTGTCGCGGACGCGGACGAGGAGATTTTCGACGCGCGTTCCCGCGATTCTCTTCGCGAGTTCCCGGGCGAAGATTTCGCTCTGGTTGTAGCCGCGTCGGGCGAGGCCGCTTCGGGAAAGCGGCACGGGAACGAGCGTCGCGCCTTCGAGGTGCGCGCGGAAAAATTCTTCTTCGGCGGCGATTTCCGCCAAGTCCGCAAGCGCCCCGTGCGTCGCCCGGTATTTCACGGCGTGGACGATTCTTCTCGCGGCGTCGTCGTAGACGACGAGACTGCGGGAGCGTCCGAAGAGGAATTTTCTTCCTCGGCAGAAGGAACATTCTCCCCGTTCGACGAAGCGATACGGGTTCGGCGCTCCGCAGGAAGGACAACATTCCTCTCCGATGATCCTCAGGCGTTCCCGCGCCGCGACCGAGAGAAAGCGGTACGGCGACCCTTCGGGAAAACCGCCGAGGACGAGGCATTCGCGCGGGAACAGCACGTCGAGCAGCGCGTCCAGGACGCGCTTCGGGAACGGGGGCGGGGCAGATTCGGGGCGGAGCATCGGCGGATTTTTCGGAATTCTCCGGATTTCCTTCGCCGATGCAAACGCTAATTTTTAATTCGCAAATTCCCGCGCGCGTTTTTTTAATCCTGCGTCAGAAAAAAAAAGTTCCGATGACGCCCCGAAATCCGACCGATCCCGCAGAAAGCCCGGAAATCCTCTCCGACGAAGAACTGCGTTCCCGCGCCGCCGCCGACGCGCAGCGGCTCTACGAGCGCCAGCTCGAGGCCTATCGCGCGCAGCGGGCGCAGCTTCTCGAAGCCCGGCGCGTGCGCGAGGAGTACGAACGCCGTCGCGCCGCCTACGAGGAGGCCTGCCGCGCGTATTACGAGTCCAAAAAACGGTCGTCGTCGCCCGCGGTCGTGCGCGTCGATCCCGACACGGGCGCGCAGGTCTTCGTTTCGCCGCAGCCCGGAGCGGAAAACCCTCCGCCTTCGCCGACGCCTTCCGAGGCGCCCGTTCCTGCCGCCGACGCGTCCGTCGCTCCCGCCGAGAACGCCGCTCCCGTCGGGAGCGAGGCCGAAGTTCAGCCGGAGGAGGCTTCCGAACCCCGGAGCGGGGAGGGCGAGGTTCAGCCTCCCGAGATTTCCGAAGAGGTTCCCGCGGAGCCGCTTCCCGCGAAGTTCCCGCTCATTTCCGTGCTGGCGGTCATCTTTTTCGCGGCGACGCTTTCCGCGCTCGGCTACATCGTGTTTTCGGAAGATCCGCGTTTCGAAGTTCCCCGCGGCAGGATCCTGTCGCTGATTTTAGGAGAGGGCGGGGACGCCGAATCTCCTTCCGGGCTTCCGTCCGAGTCCGCTCCGCCGGAGCGCGTTCCCGCCTCCCCGCGGGCGGAACCCTCGGCGTTCCCGCCGGAAGCCGGCGAAGCGCCTTCCGCCTCCGGGAGCGCGGACGCCGCCCGAGTTCAGGAGGCGGCTCCGGACGAGACGGGGACGGACGTCTTCTCCGAGATCTTCGCCGAGGAGTGATCCGCATTCTCACGCCGATTTTTTTCCGCAGAAAAAAATGATCGATTGTCATTGCCATCTCGACGCGTTCGTCCGCTCCGGGGAACTTCCGGAGGTGCTCGGACGCGCCGAGGCCGCGGGCGTCTCGGCGTTCGTCGCGGCGGGAACGGACGTCGGGGACTCGGAGCTCTACCGCGGGCTCGCCGAGGCCTTTCCGGGGAAGATTTTTTATGCCGCCGGAATTCATCCGAGCGAGGTCCGCGAGGATTTCGAGGAGAGGCTCTCCGCGATCGAAAGATTTTTTCTCGAAGCGGTCCCGCGGCCCGTCGCCGTCGGCGAAATCGGACTCGACGGGCATCGGCCGCCGGAAGATCCGGCGGAGGCCCTGCGCGTGAGGGAGCGGCAGCGCCGCGCGTTTTCCCGCCAGCTCGCTCTGGCGAAGAAATTCGACCTGCCGGTCGTCGTGCACGCGCGCGACGCGTTCCGCGAGTGCGTGGACCTCATCGACGCTTCGGGCGCGGACTGGCGGGCGGTGCAGTTTCACTGCTTCGCCGAGGACGCGGCGGAGGCGCGAGAAATCGCCGCGCGCGGAGGGCGCGTCTCCTTCACGGGAACGCTGACCTACAAGAACGCCGAGAACGTGCGGCGCGCCGCTCTCGCGCAGGGAACGGAACGCCTCATGCTCGAAACGGACTGCCCGTATCTCGCGCCGTCGAAGCTCCGGGGGCGGCGGAACGAGCCCGCCTATCTCCGCGCGACGCTGGAATTCGCCGCCGGACTGTTCGGCGTTCCCGTCGGGGAGCTGGACGCGCTCACCGCCGAGAACACGCGGAATTTCTTCCGACTGCGCGCTCAGGCGAGCTCCGCCTGAATCGCCCGCGCGGCGGCGACGGGGTCGGACGCCTTCAGAATCGGGCGGCCGACGACGATGTGGCTCGCTCCCGCCCGGGCGGCGTCGGCGGGCGTCATCACGCGGCTCTGGTCGTCGAGCGAGGCCGTCTTCGGGCGGATTCCCGGCGTGACGAGCGCGATTTCGTTCCCGAGAAGAGCGCGGAGGTTCGGCAGTTCGAGCGGAGAGCAGACGAGCCCGCGCATGCCCGAGTCGGCGGCGAGCTTCGCCAGAATTTCGACCTGCGCCATCGGCGCCCGCGGAACGCCGATTCCGGCGAGCTGCGCGTCGTCCATCGAGGTGAGCACGGTCACGCCGAGCAGACGCGTCCGCGGGAGCGCGTCGGCGGCGGCTTCGAGCGCGCGGCGCATCATCTCGGCTCCCCCGAGCGTGTGCACGGTCAGCATGCCGCAGGGCCGTCCCCGCAGGCTTCTGATCGCGGAGGCGACGGTGTTCGGAATGTCGTGCAGCTTGAGGTCGAGAAAGACCCGAAAGCCCGCGTCGGCGAATTCGTCGACGATCGAGGGGCCGTATTTGAGAAACATCTGCAGGCCGAGCTTCACCCAGGAGAGTTCGCCGCGCAGAGGAGCGAGAAAGTTTTTCGCGGTCTCTTTGTCTTCGAGATCCACGGCAAGAATGAGTTCCGTAGCCATAATGCCGCGCAGTATAAACCGGAAAGCGCGTCCGTGGCAAGGAGCGCTTCGGATTTCTCCCGCCGCAGCGCAGAAAAAAACGCCGGGCGGTCGGAGCGGGAGGTTCAGCTCCGGGGGAGGGCGGCGGTCGCGGCGCTCCGGCGAAGGGCTTCGGCGACGGGAACGTCGGCGGGCGCCCAGTCGAGCGTTCCGAGCTCTTCGGGGGCGAGCCAGCGCGCCTCCTCGTGTTCCCGCAGGTCGAACGCGGCGTCCGCTTTCGCGGGAACGCACAGAAACGCGTCCATGAGAATCGTGAACTCGGCGTAGTCGTGCTCCACGCCCGCGATTTTCTTTTTCACGCGGACGGGGAAGTCCATCTCCTCCAGCAGTTCGCGTGCGAGCGCGCTTTCCGGCGTTTCGCCCGGCTCGACCTTGCCGCCGGGAAATTCCCATCTGCGCGCGACTTCGGGATTTTTCGCGTTCCCGCGCCGGGCGCAGAGGATTTTTCCGTCTTCGCGCACGACGACCGCCGCCGCCACGTGTATTCTTTTTCTCATGGCGGGAAAAACTAACGCGCCGGGCGTTCCCGCGCGATTTTTTTCCGCGGGAACAGAATTTTCTCGGAAAGCGCGCGCGGCGGGCGCACACTATGGGGCATGGACGATTCTGTGGGAAACAAGACGGCGAGCATCGTTTCGGCGGTGGACGCGCTGATCGCGGGCGTGCATCGGCGCCCGAGCTGGGACGAATACTTCATGGCGGCGGCGGTGCTCATCAGCATGCGCTCGGCGTGCGACCGGCTGCACGTGGGCTGCCTCGTCGTCTCCGCGGGCGAACACCCCAACCGCATCATCGCGGCGGGCTACAACGGATTTCTGCCCGGCGCGCCCCACTGCTCCTGCGTGAGGGACGGGCACGAGCAGGCGACCGTGCACGCCGAGCAGAACGCCGTCGCCGACGCCGCGAAGCGCGGCGTGAGCCTGATGGGCGCCACGGTCTACGTCACGCATTTCCCGTGCGTCAACTGCGCGAAGGTGCTCGCCGCCGCGGGCGTCGGCGCCGTCAAGTATCTGCACGACTACCACAACGACGAACTCGTGCGCCCGCTGCTGGAGTCGGCGGGCATCTCGATCGAGCGGCTCGTGTTCTGAACGCGGGCGTTCCCGCACGGATTTTTTTTCCCGAAAAAAAACATGGCGAAGGCGTCGAGGAACGTTCACGACGAGATCCGCGGGCACTTTCTGCTCGCGCGCCTGAACGTGGGCGGAATTTTCGGGCGTTCGGTCGTCTGGATTTATCGGTTTTCCGAAGGCGAGGGTGCGAGCGGGCTGATTCTGAATCGGCCGCTCGGAAAGACGCTCGCCGCGTGCGCGCCGATGTTCGCGGGAACGCCGGCGGGTTCCGTGCCCGTGTTCGAGGGCGGCCCGGTGGAGCCGGACAGGCTCTGCTTCGTCGTGCGTTCCCGCGGCGCGCTGGACGGAAACAGCTCCGTGCGCGTCGGCGCGAGTCCCGACGAAATCCGCGACGTGATCTTTAATCCGAGCGTCTCCGTGAGCGGATTCGCCGGGCGCGCGGAATGGGCGCGGGGGCAGCTCGAGGACGAGCTCGCCCGCGGCACGTGGATGCGCGTGCGCATGGACGCGGAGGCGTGGGACGCGGGCGGAGGGCTCGATTTCTGGCGCCGCATGGTCGCGAAGATCCGCCGTCCCGAAGCCGCGCTGATGCTTCGCGCTCCCGCCGCGCTCGAGGACAATTGAGGGATGAGGGCTTAGAGGTGAGGGATGAGAGGGGGACGTTCCCGCTTTCCCTTGAAGAACTTTTCTTTGCCTTCGCGTTTTTTCTTCGCGTCGAAAAAAAACGTCGCTCAGGCGAAAACCTGAGTGAGAACTGTCAGTTGTCCGTTATCAGTTCTCCGTCGATGGAACGGCGAAACACCACTCCGCCCTCCGCCTTGCGTGCTCCGCCGCGTTTCGCGTTCCCGCGAAAAATGTTGCGCGGGAACGGGCGCCGCCG
>JBJEVP010000221.1:0-6979 GCA_051884475.1 Candidatus Spyradosoma sp. | reverse complement strand
CGCGCTCGACCTCCTCGACTTCCTGAAGACCGTCTGACGCCGCGCGCGGGAACGCGGGAAATCTCCCGCAGATTTCGCGGATTTACGCAGAAAAAAGCCCCGACGGGGCTAGATTGTCCAGGGTAGGGTTTCAACCCTACGTAAACGGACAAAAGACGAATGCGCCCTATAGGGGTGCGATTGCGGGAACGCACGGACGCGAAAAATCGCCGCCGCGGGAACAAAGGCTGAATGTTTCACCCCCCCCCCAAAAAAAAACGCCTTCCCGAGAATCACTCCTCCACGAGCGCCACGCGGAAACCGGTATCGGCAAAGCGGTCTGTTGCGGCGTTGTGCATGCGCTGTGACGAACGGCAAAATCGGGTGGCATACCAATACGATCCGCCACGTATTATATATCGTGAACCGTTCTCTCCTCTTCCTGGAGTTGAGCGACAGGGATCTGTTCCCATCGGCAACTCTGGATTGTAGTAATCAGCACACCGTTCCCACACATTTCCGTGCATATCGTAAAGCCCCCACGCGTTCGGGCGAAAACTCCCGACAGGAGCTGTTTTCGCGTAACCGTCATTCCATATTTTCTCTGCGGAATCTGCAGCCCTCCATGGTTTGTTTTTTTCTTGGCAAGCCTTATCATTGAAATTTCCGTAACAAAAGAAGCTGCTCCGATCGTCCCCAAAACAAAACCGAGTCGTCGTTCCCGCGCGGCACGCGTATTCCCACTGCGCCTCGGTCGGAAGCGCGTATTTCATGTTTTCGGGAATACGCTTCGCCGCGCGTTCACGCTTCGTCAGCTTCGCACAGAAGGCATTCGCTTCCCCCCACGTAATATCGGTTACAGGAAGATTTTCCCCTTTGAACTCGGAAGGATTGTTCCCCATCACGGCTTGCCATTGCGTCTGCGTCACCTCGTATTTGCCGAGATAAAACGGCTTGGAAATCGTAACCCCCACCTGATTCTCATTGTCTCCGCGCCCCTCTTCGTCTTTCGGCGAGCCCATGACGAACGTTCCCGCGGGAATGTGCACGAACTCCATCTGCACGCCGTCGCCCAAATCCGCCGTGCGCGTCTTTTCCTTCATCGCGCGATTGTTCTTTTGAATCCGCCTGTTCAGATCCGAAAGTTCCTCGATTTTCTTTTGTGTAATCTGCCCGTTCGCGCTATCTTTGGGGACAATCGCGACGCGGAATCCCTCGCCCAAAGAACGCCGGCGATCGGTGTCGTAACCGCGATTGGCGGAACGGCAATAGGAGGAGACGCAGAACCATCCTCCGCCGCGAAGTACGCGCGATGAGCCGTAGGTTCCGCTCCCGGGAGTCGTGCGGCATGGATCCGTGCCGTCGGCGAGCGTTGGATTGTAATAATCCGCGCACCACTCGTACACGTTACCGTGCATATCGTAAAGTCCCCAAGCGTTCGGACAATATTTTCCGACCGGAGCGGTCGCGCCATATCCGTCGTCCTGCGAAAGATCGCCCCTATAACTCAAGCCGTTCGCCTTGCGGTAATTCTCGTCGAACTTCCTGTTTCCGGAAATCTCATAGAAATTGCAGAAAAGATGGAGTCCCGAATCGACGTCTCCGAAATAATAGCGGGTCGTCGTTCCCGCGCGGCACGCGTATTCCCACTGAGCCTCCGTCGGGAGCGCGTACACCCAACCGGAGGGAAGCTTTTTCGAGGAGTGATCCCGTGCCGTCAGCTTCGCGCAGAATTCGACCGCAGAGTCCCATGTGACCCGTTCCGCCGGAAGGTCCGCACCGTCAAACAAAGAGGGATCATAACCCATGACCGCCTTGAACTGCGCCTGCGTGACCTCCGTACGTCCGAGCCAAAAATCCTTAGAAATCCTCACCTGAACCTGAGCTTCGTCGTCTCTCCGACCCGGTTCGTCCTTCGGGCTGCCCATCGTGAACGTTCCCGCGGGAACAGGAACAAAGCGCATCTCGACGCCGCCGTCGAGCTTCGTCACGAAATGCTTTACCTTTTTCGCGTTCGCCAGATATTCCTCGCGCCGAGAAGCGACGAGCCTCTCGTTCTCTTTGCGAGCCTTCACTGCGGCGGCAAGTTCTTTCTTCGGAAGAATGGAGGTCCTGCCGTTCCCGTAGGTAGGAAACTTCAGCTTAGGTATCGCGAAAATCGCTTCCCATACGGCGTTCCCGCGAGCGAGCTTCTTCGCGGTGTTGCCGTTCCCGTCGGGTAAAGTTTCGGATGCACCGTAAAACTTGAGCACTATCGCGAGAACCGGTGCTCTGTGATTGAGGCAGTCCACAAGAGGTGAAGACTTCCACGCGTTATACCCGTGGACGGGAAAGCCGTAGTCGCAGAGCAACGCGACGAGACCTCCGCTCGTCTTGCGGTCAATCGCCGCCGTAGTGAAAGGATCGCGCTTGTTTCCGGAATCCGGATTGTTGGAATCTCCGGAATTCACATTATACCTCGAGGGATTCGCACCGTAGCAGAGCAGAAGCTCGACGAAATCCATACGATTTTCATAAACGGCGTTTTCCAAAATTGTAGGAGACTGAGGAGAATAAACGAATACGTCCGGATCCGCTCCGCGCGCAAGAGCGACTTCCGCCGCGACGAGATCACGACACTGCCATGCCCGAAGAAGATCCTGAGCCCTTTCCCGCCGTTCCTTTTCCGAAAACTTGGCGAGACGCTCCTGCGCCCGACGCATCGGAGGCGTCGTGAGCTGGGTTCCCGAGACCGGCGCACGGTCCGTCTCGACCCGAACAATGCGGAACCCGAGGTCTCGGCCGCGGGCGTCCAGACCATCGGACGGCAACATATACGCAGAACGCGCAAGCTCTTTCGGATGAGGAAAACATCCGCCGCGAAACGCCGGAGAGCCGAACAGCAACGGATCTTCGCCCGCAACGTTTTTCCCGTTGCCCTCCAAGACCCATTCCCACACGTTCCCGTGCATGTCGTAAAGTCCCCACCCGTTGGGGACCTTCTGCCCCACGGGATGTGTCCTCCCTTCGGAATTTTTGTCGTACCACGCAACCCGAGAAAGATCGCTCTCCGAATCGCCGGAATTGTACCGAGTCGTCGTTCCCGCACGACACGCGTACTCCCACTGTGCGTTCGTTGGAAGCGTATAGACCTCGTTTTCCGGAAGACGCCCCGCCGCACGTTCGAGCGCCGTCAGTTTCACGCAGAACCGCATCGCGTCCGCCCACGTGACCGTCTCCACCGGAAGATTAGATTCTCCCTTGAACGCGGACGGATTCGCGCCGATCACCGCAAAGTACTGCTCCTGCGTGACTTCCGTGCGGGACATCAGAAACGGCTTGGAAATCGTCACGGGAACACGCGTTTCCCGTTCTTTGCGCCCCGCCTCGCTTTCCGGACTGCCCATGAAAAACTTGCCCGCAGGAACGCGCACAAAATCAATCTTCACGCCGTTCGCAAGAGCGACGGACTCCGAGGCGGCCGCTTCGCCAAGACGCCAGAGCTCGCCCAAAACCGCCATGCGCTCCTTCGCAGACTCGCAGCCGCGCTGCGCCGACGCCCAATAGTAGCACAGCGCCAGACGCCTGTCCGCAGGAACGCCCTCGCCCCGATCGTAAATCTCTCCAAGACGAAGAAGCGATTCGGAATTCCCGCTCAGCGCTCGATACCGGAGCGCGTCAAGATCTTCCCGTACCGTCTCGGCAGAAACAAACACAGGAAACAAAAATAAGAAAATGAACAAAAAATTTTTCATCAGGATCCGACGGAGACGGAACTTTTCTCGGAAACGACAGAGAAAGAAAAAATGTAGGCGGCACATTCTTCGGACGAGAAAGAAGAAATCCATTCGTCCACATGCTCCGCCTCGAAAGGCTCGCCGTCGCGGTATCCGAGCGGGCGGGAGAAAGGAACGGATTTTGAGGAGAGGAAGAAGATGATGCGGTTACGTTCTTCCGGGGTTCTGGAATCGAGCATCCAGAAACGCCAAGGATACGCGTCCGAAAACGGGACTCCCTTTTTCACGGGAACATCCGAAAGCACGACGTCGGCACGACCGTTGCGGTCGATCCAAAAAACGGAAAGGAAAGCGTCGCGGGCGGGCGTAACGACGACTCGTGAACGCTCGCCGTCGGCATATCGGGAACGCATTCCGGAAATTTCCGCAGGAAAATTTTCGGCGCCGAAGCTGTAGCGGTAAAGATCATACGGGGAGGGGCGGACGCATTCTGACGCCTCCCTGACGGCGACGCGCGGCACTTCACAGGCGACGGTCACACGCCATGTGCCGTCGGCACGACGACGGGAAATCGGGTCCGCCTGACGAATTTTGTCTTGCGGAAGCACGGGGGCGGAAATCCGCGAACGGGTTCCGCCGAGGACGACCGAGCCGAACCCGCGAAGCACCTCCTCCTGCAGTTCGCGAAGAACAAGCACGCGGGCGCGACGACGCGCCTGTTCCTCCGAAACGTCCACGACCTCGACGCGCGCACGGAACATGAGCTCGTCCGAAGTCTGATACTCGGGATAATCGGGCACGTCGACAACGACACCGATGTCGTCCGTCTGATGCACGGGAACGGCGGCTTCGGATTCTCGCGGCGCACGGACGCAACCGGCGAGACAGGCCGCGAGAAGAAAGGAAATACAAATGAAAGCTCTCGACGACACACTCATTTTTCGACGGCTCCGGAATAAAGTTTTTGCTCCCAGAAAGGAAATTTTTCATTGGCGATGACGCTCGGCACCTGAGGTTTTTCGCCGATCAGAACGGACTTCTCGGGAACGCTGACTCGGAGATAATCCCGCAACTCGCGCAGAGAAACACGGCCCTTGGAATCCTGCAGCTTCTTCAGCAGGGCATAGGTGAACAGTCCGTGCTTTTCCTCCTTGGAGAAACCGGCGGTCTGATCGCCCGATGCCGCGGCGAAAACGACGAGATTGGGCGGAACGTCAGCGGAGAGTCCGACGGGAACGTCTCGACTGACGGCTCTCGCCGCGACAATCGGATGTGAGTCTCGACGCATTCCGCTGAAACACGCGTCAAGAAAGACGGTGACCAGCTTCGCTCCGGACGCGGAGAGCGTCTTGTAAACGGAATCGAGAGCAAGCGGTTCGGCGAAACGAAGATTTTCCGGAGCGATGTCCGTAGGCAGCAGGTAGGCACGGCGGGTCGCATCGTCGGGAACACCGTGTCCGGAATAGTAGAATACGAGTTCCGCGCCGGGCACATACTGCCCGCGCTGCACGAGCCAGCTCAGAGCGTTGAGCAGATTTCCCGATGTCGCGTTTTTGTAGAGCTTGACCTGCGAGGCGGGAACGCCGAGCGTCTTTCGGCAGTAGGCGTAAAACTGCTCGCCGTCGTTCACGGCGAAATCGACGGGAGCGACGTAGGCATAATTTTCGTTCGCCACGATGGCGACGAATATTTTGCGGGAACGCTCTTCCGGATTTTCCGGAATGTCTTTGTCCACGGCGGAAGAGAACGAAGCCCGGACGATTTTTTCCTGAGAATCTTCACCGAGATCCTTCGCCGAAAAAACGGTCTTCGCGGAAGCCACGGCAGAATTCAGCTTCAGCGTAGTTGACCAGTTTTCGGCATATTCGCCGTATTTTTCCGAAAGAGTCGCCCTGACGGGAATCTCGTCCCCACCGAAACGGCGCGGAACAAGCAGCATGAAGTCCAGCGACTTCGCTTCTCCGCCCGCGAGACGTCCGATACGGATGTCTTCCTCGCCTTCGAGCACGACGACGTCCGGCGGAAATTCCATATGTACGGCGACGTCCTCTGCAAGGCCTCTGGACATGTTTTGAAGGAAAATCTGGAGCGTGAAGGGACGGTTCTTCTGAAGCGTGCCTCCGCCGGAACCGCTGACCGCGGAATCAACGATCCTAAGCGCGGGGGCGGCGAAGGCCCGAGTACTGAGCACGAGCTCGTGTTCCGGAGTGCCGAACCCGTGCGGCTCCTCGACAAGGAGGGAAAATTCCGCAGTTCCCGTCGAGAGTTCGCGCGTAGCGACGATAGGAATTTCCAAAGGAAGAGTTTCTCCCGCGCGAAGCCGAGGAATGCCGATTGCACGCGGGAACGTCAGTGCATCTTCGCACTTCGCGGAAACGAAGCACAGACGGCAACCGTAGGCGTCCCCGTTGCCCACGTTCTTGACGGCAAGCGAAAGCGTGCATTTCTCGTCGCCGTCGATGACGGAGTCTCCGGAAGTGTCGGAAAACTTCAGGGATCCGGACACCAGTTCAAGAATCGGAGGATTCTGATCGGAGTGAAGCGCACGGGCGTTTTTTGGGAAAGCGTCGCGTCCCATCTCGGAGACGATGCGGGGAGAGACCACCGACTTCACGCCTTCGCAGAGAGCAAAAGCCTCCGTTCCGATTTCGCCGACGGATTTCGGAAGCGCGATCGCGGAAAGTTTTACGCAGCCGAAGAACGCCCTGTCGGAAATTTTGCGCAACGCCTGCGGAAACACCGCGTTCTCGAGCGCCGTGCAGTGCGCGAAGGCCCCGACGCCTATCTCGGACAAACCGTTCGGGAAGGAGATTTCACGCAGAGTTTCATTGCCGAAAAAGGCCCATTCACCGATGGAGACCACGCGTTTTCCGTCGAGTTCCGCAGGAACATCGACGCGTGTTTCCGTTCCATGAAAGGCGACGATTTCTACCGAACCGTCACCGACTTCCCGCACTTCAAATTCCATCGCAAAAAGCCGCGTGGAGCACGCACAGAAGAATATGATGGGAAAGAGGTTTCGCATGAAAGGGGGCTTATTAAAAGATAATTTAGAACCCATTTCATTTTTCGGCAAGAGGATTCTATTCGCCCTGAACAGACCGCAGACTCCCATTTCGGACGGATCCTCGTCTCCAAAAAGCAAAGCGAAAGGCATCCTGTGACGCGGGAACAACGCGCCGCAAGGCATGCTCACGATTCCTTCGCACACCGGAAAATTTCAGAGAGAGCGTTGGCGGACGGCCTCGAAGAGGCAGATGGAGGCCGCCGTGGAGACGTTGAGC
>JBJEVP010000220.1:0-1839 GCA_051884475.1 Candidatus Spyradosoma sp. | reverse complement strand
TCGTCCTCCGATTCCGCATGATCTTTCTCGGCGGAGATTCCGCGCCAATACTCGGATTTTTTCGCGTCCGCGGGAACGCCTTCCACGCCGACGGCGTAGATTTTCCAAAGCAGATCCGCGGCGGGAGCGATGCCGGCTTCGGCGGCGGTCTCGAGCATTTCAACGGCTTTCGGAATGTCTTTTTCGTAGCCGAACGCCCCTTCAGCAATCGCGATCGCTCTGCAGAAAAACAGCAGATTCTTTGGATCCGAAATCTCGGCCGTCTCTTCCCGAGCCCGTTTGTTCTGCGTCGGAGAAAAATCCCGTCTGCCGAAAAAGGCGAAAAGAATCGCGCACGAAGTGCCGTCGTTTTTCTCCGCGGCGGCTTCAAAAAGTTTTTTCGTTTTCCCCAGATCGGGCTCCAGTTCTTTGAACACGAAATAGGCGCCGGCGAGAGCGCACTGCGCTTCCGGAAAACCTTTTTCCGCCCAAGGCTTGACGGCTTCGGCGGCTTTTTTCACGGCGTCGGGGTCGGCGCTCCTCATCGCCTCGACCAAAGTCTGCGCGGACAAAAGACACCGCACTTCTTCTTCGCATCCGTTTTTCGCGGCGCGTACAAGATAATCTTTCGCTTTTTCCTGGTCGGGCTTTACTCCGAGCGTTCCCGCGTAGTATGCGCGTCCGAGACGAAGCTGCGCGAGCGGGTGTTCGAACTTCGCCGCCGCTTCGTAGTGTTTCAGAGCTTCGGCGGAATTTGCGGGAACGCCTTGTCCGAGCTCGTAGAAAGCGGCGAGCCAGAATTCCGCGATGGAGTCGGAAGGCACGGCGGCTTCATAAAAACGCGCGGCTTTTTCGAAATCCTGCGGAACGCCTTCCGCGCCCGTGCGGTAGAGCTCTCCGAGCTCTCGTGCAGCCTTGGCGTCGCCCGTTTCTTCAAAAACTTTGAGCAGCCGCGCGAGCGCCTGTCGAGGCGTTTCGGTTTTTCTCGCGCCTTCTTTCAACAGGCCTTCGCGCGCCATCAGGTCGAGAATCTCCCGGGCCCGCATGCTCGTCGCCTCCGCCTTACGCAGGTAGGCTTCCGCTTTCGCGAGATCTCTTTCGACGCCGTAGCCGGCGATGTGCATCTGCGCCAGCGCGGTGTACGCTTCCTCATCGCCGGCCTCGGCGGCTTTTTCCGCGAAGATTCGCGCGTTCTCCCAGTCTCGGCGTAAGGTATAAAGACTCACGAGGTTCGTCAGCGCCTTCGTGTCGCCTCCGTCCGCCGCCTTCTTGTACCAGAATTCCGCCTGAGCATCGTCGCGCGCCGTGCCCACGCCCAAGATAAAGCAGCTGCCGAGCGCGCGTTGGCCGTCGGCGTTTCCGGCTTCTGCGGATTTTTTATGCCACGCGAACGCGGCTTTCTCGTCTTTCGCGACGAGTCCGCCTTCGCGGTACATTTCGCCGAGTTCGTATTGCGCCGCCGCGTCTCCGGCTTCGGCGGCGGCGAGCGTTTCCGCGAACGACTTTTTCGCGGGAACGTTCCGCGCGGTCTCGGCCGTCTGCGCGGAAGCGTTTTCCCCGTTCCCGGGAAGGGCGGGAACGGCGAGCGTTCCCGCGACAAGCAAAGAAATAAGAGCACACGAAGTTTTCATGAAAAAAGATTTTCACGAAAACTCGACGCGTCCGCAAATTCTTTTTGCCGTGCGGAGAGCTCCGTCACGGACTCTTCGCGGGAACGTTCCCGCGATCACTCGCCGAGGTGCTTGTCGGGAATGAGGTAGTTCTTCACGTAGTCGGTGACGGATTCTTCGAGCGGGACGAGGTATTGCGCGCCGCCGAGCCGCGTCAGCTTGTCGATTTTCGCCTGCGTGAAGTACTGAT
>JBJEVP010000219.1:0-1843 GCA_051884475.1 Candidatus Spyradosoma sp. | reverse complement strand
CATCAAAAAAATCAACGCCTTCTCTTCGGTGTCTTTTATTATGAGGCAAGGCGGGCTCTTCTCTTTTTGTCCTTTTTTCTCGCGGGAACGCCCGCGAAGGCGTATCGTCCTTCCTCAAAATTCTTTCAGAAGTCATATGAGCAAACCTTTTTATCTGACTACCGCGATCGACTACGCCAACGGCGCTCCGCACCTCGGACACGCCTACGAAAAAGTGCTCGCCGACACCATCGTGCGCTTTCACCGCATGAACGGCGAGGACGCGCATTTTCTCACCGGGCTGGACGAGCACGGGCAGAAAGTGCAGCAGACGGCGCAGAAGCGCGGCGTGTCCCCGCAGCAGTGCTGCGACGAAGTGGCTGAGCTGTTTCAGGCGCTCTGCCGCAAGCTCGAAATCTCCAACGACGACTACATCCGCACGACGCAGCCGCGCCACGTCAAGGTCGTGCAGGAACTGCTGCAGAAGCTCTACGACGCCGGCGAAATCTACAAGGCGGACTACAAGGGATTCTACAGCATCCGCCAGGAGCAGTTCGTGCTCGAAAAGGACCGTCTCGAAAACGGGCAGTGGCCCGAGCTCTTCGGCGAAGTCATCGAAATCACCGAGTCCAACTACTTTTTCCGCCTCGCGAAATATCAGGACTGGCTCCGCGAATACATCGAGAACAATCCGGACTTCATCTTTCCGGAGTTCCGCCGCAAGAACGTCGTCGAATTTCTCAAGGAGCCGATTTCCGACCTTTGCATCTCCCGCCCGAAGGAGCGTCTTTCCTGGGGCATCGAACTTCCGTTCGACAAGAATTTCGTCACCTACGTGTGGTTCGACGCGCTGACGAACTATTATTCCGCGTCGCTCGAAAAAGGCTGCTGGCCGGCGGACGTTCACGTCATCGGCAAGGACATTCTCGTTCCTCCGCACGCCGTGTATTGGCCGATCATGCTCCACGCCGCGGGCATTCCGCTTCCGAAGAAAATCGTCGCGCACGGCTGGTGGCTTTCCGCCGGACGCAAGGTCTCCAAGACGAAGACGTCGGCCGACGCCGACGAGCCCAAGGAAAAGACGGCGCTCGAACTCGCCGAGGAATTCGGCACGGACGCCTTCCGCTATTTCGTCATGCGTGAAATGGCGGTCGGTCAGGACAGCGAGTATTCCGAAGCGCTCTACATGTCGCGCTACAAGAGCGATCTCGGGAACGACCTCGGCAACCTCGTCAACCGCGTGCTGAACATGACCGGAAATTACTGCGGGAGCGTTTCGCCCGCGGCGAGCGTCGACGAGGCTCCGGAAAAGGAACTGCGCGAGCTTTGGGAGAAGACCGAGCGTCAGTATCACGGGCTTGCGGCGCAGCTCGACTACCGCAACGCGCTCGACGCGCTCTGGGCGTTCATCCGCGGAATCAACCGCTACGCCGACGCGCGTTCTCCGTGGAAGCTCGCCAAGTCCGGCGATCCCGCCGACCGCGCCAAGCTCGAGACCGCGCTCGCCGTGATGTCCGAAGGGCTGCGTCTCGCCGCCGTCGCGCTCACGCCCGTGATGCCCAAGATCGCCGCGCAGATTCAGGAACTCCTCGGCTGCGTTCCCGCGGACAGGTTCGCGGGCAATCAGACCTGGGGCGATTCTCTCGTCGGAAAGACCTTCGGCGCCAAGGCGATTCTCTTCCCGCGTCCCGAAAAGAAATAAAAGGGGCGAGCGCTTTCGGGAGAAGGGCTTCCTTCGGGCGCCCGTCCCTCGCGGACGGACGAGGCCCGAATCCCGCTTTCCTGAAAAAAATCGCTTCCGCCGGACAAAAAAAAAGCGTTCCCGCCGACTGCGGGAACGCTTTTTTTGTCCGGAAGAGCCGGG
>JBJEVP010000218.1:0-7117 GCA_051884475.1 Candidatus Spyradosoma sp. | reverse complement strand
TTCGTTCCCGCGGGAGCTTTCTCGCGGGAACGTTTTGTTTTGAAACACAGATGGAACGGATGAAAACGGATGCCGCTGACCGAAAGCCGCGGAAGCGAACAGACGCCCTTCCTTTAACTTCCTTTGACTTCGCGGTTTTCTTTGCGTTCTTCGCGTTGAAAAAACTCGCTCGCGCGGAAGCGGCGAGGACGCCGCTTCTCCCCAAAAGAACTTCTTCTTACTTCCATGACTTCCAGTGAAAAGAGGATGAGGGAGGAGAGCTGAGAGGAACAAATCTTTTTAGAGAGGAAAAGCCGCGCGACGGGAACTGCGCGCACCTTACGCGCTTCGCGCGATGATGAACGAAATCTGTTTTCATCTCATCCGTTCAATCCGTGTTTCATTTTTTTTCTTTCTTCTTTTTCTTCTGTTCCTTCCCGGTTCAGACTTTCTTTGACCTCGCGGTTTTCTTTGCGTTCTTTGCGTCGAAAGGAAATCGCTCAGACATCGAAGGCGCGGCGGGATTCGAGCGCGGAGCGCAGAGTCGCGGGATCGGCGAAGTTGAGCGCGCCGCCGCTGGGCAGGCCGAAGCCGATTCGCGTGATCCTGACGCCGGGAAAGCGCGCGCCGAACTCCTCGCGGATGTAGTGGCAGGTCGCCTCGCCCTCGATGTCGTTGGAAAGCGCGAGAATCAGTTCGGAGATCTCGCCGGCGGCGAGACGTTCCCCGAGCGGGGCGAAATTCAGATTCTCGGGACCGATTCCGCGAATAGGCGAAAGCCGCCCGTGCAGCACGTGATACGCGCCGCGGAACGTTCCCGTGCGCTCGATCGCCATGAGGTCTGGCACGTGTTCGACGACGCAGACGCGGGAGCGTTCCCGCCGTTCGTCCGCGCAGACGGGACAGAGGTCGCCGCCTTCGGCGACGTTCCCGCAGCGGGAGCAGCGGGAAATCCGCCGCGCCGCCGCGCTCAGCGCCGTGACGAGGCGGACAAGGTCGTCCGGGCGCTCCACGAGCAGGTGGAGCGCCATGCGTTCCGCCGAGCGATAACCGACTCCCGGCAGTTTCTTGAGCGCGTCGCGCGCGTCGTCGAACGCGGACATCGTGCTTTTCGCGTTCCCGCGGAGGAGACGGCTCAGGCGACGCCGAGCGTGAAGCCGGCGGTCGCCGCCTGCATCTTTTCCTGATGCACGGCCTTGGACTTGGCGATGCCTTCGGAAATCGCGGCGAGAAGCGCGTCCTCGATCGCCTTTTTGTCTTCTTTGAGAAATTCGGGATCGAGCTCGACGGACTTGATTTCGCTGTGCCCGTTGAGCACGAGCTTCACGGCGCCGCCGCCGTAAGAGACTTCGATTTTTTCGTCGAAGAGCGCCTGATTGGTCTCTTCGATCTTCTTCTGCATTTTCTGAGCCTGTTTAAGGAGTTTTCCTACGCCTGCCATATTTCGTGTGGGTTGAATTTTAGAAATCTGAAATCAAAAAAAATCCGGAACGAGGGGAGATTCCTCGCGACCGCCGAATCATTCGCCGTCCGCCGGCGCGCGCCGGGCTTCGCGGAGCTCGGCGAGCGTGTCGCGCTTCAGCGACTTGAGCTTGGACGCGTTGCGGAGGCGGTCGCGGGACGACATGCGGTCCACGAAGACGATGCCTCGGCAATGGTCGTTCTCGTGCTGAACGCAGCGCGCGAGCATGCCGGTGCATTCGAGCGTGCGGGCGTTCCCGCGGGCGTCGCGGAACTTCACGAGCACGTGTTCCCGCCGCACGACTTCGCCGCGGATTCCCGGGAACGAAAGGCAGCCTTCGCGGCAGACGACGTCCTCGCCGTCGAGCAGCTCGATTTCCGCGTTGGCGAACGCCATCGGCATGGCGAGCTCCGCGGGAACGGGCTTGCCGTCGAGAATCAGCTCGAAGTCCTGCGCCTCGCCTTTCGCCGGACGCAGCTCGACGACGAAAAAGCGCTTGGAAAGGCCGACCTGCGGAGCGGCGAGACCGATGCCGTTTTCGTCGCGCATCGTCTCGACCATGTCTTCCGCGAGCTTTTCGAGCGCGTCGCCGAACTCCGTCACTTCCTCGCTTTCGGCGCGAAGCACGGGATTGCCGTAATACGTTAAGGGAAGAATCATTGCGGGAAAGAATTATAGCGGCGCGGACGCGGCGCTCAACTTTCAATTTTTCGCCGCCTCGCGGCGACGACGAAGACGACGCCGACGAGCGCGAGCACGACCGAATAGAACTGCCCGAGCGTCAGTCCGAGAATGAAGCCGACGCCGACGTCGGGTTCGCGGAAGAACTCGTCCGCGATGCGCACCGCCGCGTAGAGCAGGCAGGCCTCGCCGATGATCCGGCCGTGCGGGAGCGGCTTCTTTTTCCAGAAGCGCAGCTGCGTCCAAAGCAGAATGAGCAGCCCCTCGCCCGCCGCCGCGTAAAGCTGAGACGGATGGCGCGGGAGCAGGAAGAACGTTTCCGGCGTTCCCGTGAAGGGATTGAATTTTTCGTATCGGAAGATCACCGCCCAGGGCACGGACGTTTCGCGGCCGTAGAGCTCGCCGTTGATGAAGTTCGCGATTCGGCCGAAGAACACGCCCGCGGGAGCGAGCGAGGCGATGATGTCGCCCAGCTGCAGGAAGGAGCATTTCCGACGGCGGGAGAAGATCCAGGTCGCGAGCGTCGCGCCGATCATTCCGCCGTGGCTGGACATGCCGCCGTTCCACACGCGGAAGGCGGAAAGCGGGTCGGCGACGAGCGCGTCCCAGGCGTAAAAAAGCATGTAGCCGAGCCGAGCGCCGACGAGCACGCCGACGATGAGCGCGACCATGAAGCTCGACTGCGCGTCCGGATCCAGCGGCGAACGGTTCTTCCTGTAATAGACGCTCAGCATCACCGCGCCGAAGACGAATCCCGCCAGATACGCCAGTCCGTACCAGCGCACGCCCTCGAGAAACCACCCTTCGGGAAAACGCATCAGAAACGGATCCAGATCGTGCACCCAATAGCCGGGCGTCGGCGTCGCTGTCGTAACGGGAATCATGGCGAAAATCGTAGGCGGAGAAGCCGAGAATTGAAAGTTGAAAGTTTTCGGGAACGCGGCGCTTCCTTTTTCGGAACGGCGACGTCGGTCGTCTTTCGCCGTCCATCAAAAAAGCGTTCCCGCGTGAACGGGAACGCTTTTCTGTTTCGCGCGGCGAAAAGCCGGATCATTCCGAAACGACGCGCCACTTCAGTTCCGCGTGACGCACGGGAACGGCGGGCAGGTTCCAGATGTCCTTCGCGTATTCCGAGATCGTGCGGTCGGAAGAGAACTTGCCGACGCGCGCGGTGTTGAGAATCGCGGATTTCGCCCACGCGTCCTTGTCGCGGAAGGCCTTGTCCACGCGCTCGTGGCACTCCACGTAGGAGCGGTAGTCGGCGAGCACGAGGAAGGGATCGCCGCCTTCGAGCAGACTGCGCACGACCGGCGAGAGCGAGCCGGGAGCCTCCGGCGTGAAGTAGTCGCTCGTGAGCCAGCCGAGAACGGCCTTGAGCTCCTCGTCGCGGTTGTAGTAGTCCCACGGATTGTAGCCGCGGGAACGCAGCGCCTTCACTTCCTCGACGGTGAGACCGAAGATGAAGATGTTGTCGTCGCCGACTTCCTCGCGGATTTCGACGTTCGCGCCGTCGAGCGTGCCGATCGTGAGCGCGCCGTTGAGGGCGAGCTTCATGTTGCCCGTTCCCGACGCCTCCTTGCCGGCGGTGGAAATCTGCTCGGAGAGGTCCGCCGCGGGAATGATCTTTTCGGCCAGGGAAACGCGATAGTCCGGAATGAACGCGACCTTGATCTTGCCTTCGACGCGCGGATCGTTGTTGATCTTGTCGGCGACGGCGTTGATCGCGTGAATGATGTGCTTCGCCAGCTCGTAGCCCGGAGCCGCCTTCGCGCCGAAGACGAACACGCGCGGCGTGATGTCCAGCGACGGATTGTTCAGAATGCGGTGGTAAAGCGTGAGGATGTGCAGCAGGTTGAGGTGCTGGCGCTTGTATTCGTGCAGACGCTTGATCTGAACGTCGAAGAGCGCATCCGGCGAGACTTCGATCCCGCAGAGATTCCTGATGACGCGGGCGAGCTCGACCTTGTTCGCGCGCTTGATGTCCATGTAGGACTTGCGGAACGCGGCGTCGTCGGCGAATTTTTCAAGCTTCTTGAGCTGGTCGAGGTCGGCGGTCCAGCCGCTTCCGATCTTGGAGTCGATGAGCTTGGAGAGCCCGACGTTGCAGGCGCGGAGCCAGCGGCGCGGCGTGATGCCGTTCGTCTTGTTGTTGAAGCGCTCCGGATAGAGCTCGTTCAGGTCGTGGAAGAGCGTCTGCTTGAGCAGCTCCGTGTGAAGCGCGGCGACGCCGTTGGTCGAATGGCAGGTGATGACGGCGAGCGTCGCCATGCGGACCTGCTTCGGGTCGCCCTCTTCGATGATGGAAAGCTCGCGCTTCTTGCCCTGGTCGCCCGGCCACTTCTTTTCGACTTCGATGAGGAAGCGGCGGTTGATTTCGTAAATGATCTGCAGATGGCGCGGAAGCACCTTTTCGAACAGAGGCACGCTCCATTTCTCGAGCGCTTCGGGAAGCAGCGTGTGGTTCGTGTAGGCGAAGACCTTCGTGACGATGCTCCACGCCTTGTCCCAGGAGTAGCCCTCGACGTCGAGGAGCAGACGCATGAGTTCGGGAATGGCGATCGTCGGGTGCGTGTCGTTCAGCTGGATCGCCGCCTTTTCCGGCAGCGTGTCGAGCGAACCGTTTTCCGCCTTGTGGCGGCGGATGATGTCCTGCAGCGAAGCGGACACGAAGAAGATCTGCTGCACGAGGCGGAGCTGGCGGCCGACCGCGGCCTTGTCGTTCGGATACAGCACCTTGGAGATCGTCTCGCTGTTCGCCTTTTCGCGGATCGCTTCGATGTAGGCACCTTCGTTGAACTTGTGGAAATCGAAATCGCGCGTCGCCTTGGCTTCCCAGAGACGGAGGAAATTGATCGTGTTCGCCTTGTAGCCGACGATCGGAATGTCCCACGGCACGGCGACGAGCGTCTGCGTGTTCACCCAGCGCGGCTTGAAGTTGCCGTTCTCGTCGTAGGAGAGCTCGACGTTCCCGTAAACCGGAACTTCGAGGCGGCGGGACGCGCGGCGGATGTGCCACGGATTGCCGGCGATCAGCCAGTTGTCCGCGGTCTCGACCTGATAGCCGTTCACGAACGTCTGGCGGAAGAGGCCGAATTCATAGTGAATGCCGTAACCGACGCTCGGCAGGTCCAGCGTCGCGAGCGAATCGAGGAAGCACGCGGCGAGACGGCCGAGACCGCCGTTCCCGAGGCCCATGTCCTTTTCCTCGGAGAAAATCGTCTCGGGATCGAGACCGAGTTCGCGCATCGCCTCCTCGGCGACTTCGAGCAGCTCGGCGTTCGCGAGATTGTTGCGGAGCAGACGCCCCATGAGATACTCGACGGAAAGGTAGTAGCAGCGGCGGACTTTCTGCGTGTTGTGCGCCTCCTGCGTCGTGATGAAGCGGTGATGAAGCAGGTCGCGGATAGCGCAGCTGACGGCCGTCAGCCAATCGTGATTGGTCGCGGTCTTGACGTCGCGCGCCAGCGTGCAGCGCATGTGATAAAGCACCCACTGCTTGAACGCGGCGACGGTGACCTGAGCGGGTTTTTCGAGAACGGTCTCGGGGCGGGACGCCGGCTTGACCGTTTTTTTGGAAGATGTCGCTTTTGCCATCGTTTTTATTTCTTTGCTGTTTGTTTTCTTTCTCTGAAATTCTGATTGTTGAAAGGTTTTGTCATTAAACAGAAAAAAAACGACTTTGGCAACGGAATAAGCCCGAGGGGGAGGGGTAATAAAAGTTGGGAGTTGAAAGTTAAAAGTTGAGAGTTAGGAGTTGGACGTTGAAGACGGAGCGGGAGGGAAACCGGGGCGCCCGCCGTCCGGACCGTCGCGGGTGCCGTCGGGTGTTCGATGCGAAAAAAAAGCTCCGGAGCGAAATCCGGAGCTTTTTTTTCGCGGGAACGCTTATTCCTCGTCGTCGTCCGCAGGCGCGTCCGGAGAGACGATTCCGGCGAGCTCGATGTCGAAGACGAGCGTCGAACCGGGCGGAATGATGCCGACGGCGCGGTCGCCGTAGCCCTGATCCGCGGGAACGACGAGCGTGCAGCGTCCGCCGAGCCCGAGTTTCGGGAGCGTTTCGCCCCACGCCTTGATCAGCCCGCCGAGCGGAAGCTCGACCGCCTCGCCCTCGCCCGCGACGAAAGGCTCGGGAACGCCGGTCTCGTCGGAACGCGCGGAGCTGTCGAAGATCGTGCCGTCGATCAGCCTGCCCGTGTAGCGCACGGAAATCGTGTCCTCAAGCGTCGGCTTCTTTCCGGCGTCGCCCGCGGCGAGCGTCTTCATCAGCACGCCGGAGGGAAGTTTTTCGAAACCCTTGTCCTCTTCGAGCGTCCTGGCGACGTATTCTTCGCCGAGTCTGCGGTTGCCCTCGGCGGCGGCGCGCATTTCCGCCGCGACGGCCTCCTGCGCCTTCTGCTGAAGCTCCTCGATGAAGTCGGAATACGCGTCGTTCATCTCGATGATTTTTTCGGGAAAGTCCTTGCCTTCGCCGAGCAGCGCCAGGCGGAAGCCCTCCGTCACGGCGGGAACGTCTTCGGCGGAAATCCGAAGCTCCTGGGTGAGTCCGCTCTGCTGACCGACGAGCCAGCCCAGCCCTTGGAGGAACAGACGCCGCTGCTCGGGCGTGATTTTCCGCTCCGCGGCGGGAGCGGGAGCGTCCGCGGGAACGGCTTCGGAGTCCGAAGCGGCGGAAACGAAAGGAGCGACGGCGAACGCCGCGACGACGGGGATGAGTGTCTTGAATTTCATACTGAATAAAAAAGCGGAACGAAGTTTCGTTTTTTTCAAAAACTTTGTCCAACCAAATTTGGCGCCGCGGGCCGGAATGCCCGTCGCGCCCCGCCCCGGTTTCCGGCTTTCCGATTTCCGGCGCTCCGCCACTTTCAAATTTGACCGCGGAGAAATTCGATTTTACGCTTGCGGGAACTATGGAACTCATAGACGGAAATCTGATCGCGAAACAGGTGCTCGCCGAGCTGAAGGCGGAAGTCGCGGAACTCTCCGCGCGCGGCGTCG
>JBJEVP010000217.1:3548-7177 GCA_051884475.1 Candidatus Spyradosoma sp. | reverse complement strand
TTCGCGTCAGCGGGCTTTGCGGGCGGCGGCCTTCATGGAGGCGGCGAAGGCGCGGAGGGCGGCGCGCAGCGCGGGAACGTCGTCGCGGTGCTTTTCGATGAGGCGCACGACGGCGGAGCCCGAAATCGCTCCCGCGGCGCCCGCGTCGAGCGCGGCGCGCACCTGCGCGGGCTCGGAGATGCCGAAGCCGAGCACGGGCGGCGGCGCGCCGAATTTCTTCAGCGCGGCGAGCACGCGGTCCACGGGAACGCCGGCGCGGGATTCCGTTCCGGTGACGCCCGCGCGCGAGAGCAGGTAGGTGTAGCCGTGCCCGAATTTCGCGACGGCTTCGAGCGTCGCCTCGTCCGCGTTCGGCGGCGCGATGAACACGAGCGGCAGCCCCGTCTTCGCGGAAATCTCGCGGAACGGCGCGCTCATTTCCACGGGAACGTCGGCGACGAGCAGCGAATCCGCACCCGCCGCGAGCGCGTCGCGGAAGAATTTTTCCGCGCCTCGGCGGACGATGAGGTTCGCGTACACGAGGAGTCCGATCGGGATTTCGGGGTGGACGCGGCGCACGTCCGCGATGATCGCGAAACAGTCGTCGATGCGCGTTCCCGCGTCGAGCGCGCGGTTGTCCGCGGCCTGAATCGTCGGGCCGTCCGCGAGCGGATCGGAGAAGGGGAAGCCGAGCTCGAGCGCGTCCGCGCCGCCTTCGATCAGCGCTTCGACGGCCTCGCGCGAGGCGTTTTTGTCGGGATCGCCGAGCACGACGAAGGGAATGAAGGCGCCTTCGCGCGCGCTTTCGAGCGAGGAAAAAAGTTTTTGGTAACGCATTTTTTGTAAGGCTGAAGTTTGATTCTTAAAAGACGGATCAGTCGTTGTTCACTAATTTCATCACCGTTTCCAGGTCCTTGTCGCCGCGGCCGGAGAGGTTGACGACGAGAATCTGCTCCTTGTCGGGATTCGCGCGGATCAGCTTCAGCGCGTAGGCGAGCGCGTGCGAGGATTCGAGCGCGGGAATGATGCCTTCTTCGCGGCAGAGATCGCGGAAGGCGGCGAGCGCCTCGGCGTCCGTCACGTTCACGTATTCCGCGCGCCCGGTCTGCGCGAGGAAAGCGTGCTGCGGACCGACGGCGGGAAAGTCCAGCCCCGCGGAAACGGAGTAGGATTCCAGAATCTGCCCGTCGTCGTTCTGCATGAGCGGCGCGCGCATGCCGAGATAAATTCCCGTGCCGACGTTCCCGCCGCCGGAGATCGCCGCGCCGTGCAGCCCGGTCTCGACGCCCTTGCCGCCGGGCTCGACGCCGATGAGGCGCACGCCGGGCTCGTCGATGAAGTCCGCGAAGATGCCGATCGCGTTGGAGCCGCCGCCGACGCACGCGAGCACGGCGTCGGGCAGGCGCGCCTCCTTCTTCAGGCACTGCGCCTTGGCTTCCTCGCCGATGATGCGCTGGAACTCGCGCACGATCGTCGGAAACGGGTGCGGCCCCGCCGCCGTGCCGAGCAGGTAGTGCGTGTCGGCGTAGCTCGCCGTCCAGTCGCGGATCGCCTCGTTGCAGGCGTCCTTGAGCGTGCGCGAGCCGGTCTTGATCGGCACGACTTCGGCGCCGAGCAGCTTCATGCGGAAGACGTTCGGGCGCTGGCGTTCGCAGTCCTTTTCGCCCATGTAAACGCGGCATTTCAGCCCGAGCAGCGCGCACGCGATCGCGGTCGCGACGCCGTGCTGGCCCGCGCCGGTCTCGGCGATGATGCGCGTCTTGCCCATGCGCTTGGCGAGCAGCGCCTGGCCGAGCACCTGGTTCGTCTTGTGCGCGCCGCCGTGGAGCAGGTCTTCGCGTTTGAGGTAGAGCTTCGTGCGCGTTCCCGCGGTGAGGTTTTTCGCGAGCGTGAGCGGCGTCGGGCGGCCGGCGAACTCCGTGAGCAGCTCGCGCAGCTCGGCGCGGAACGCGGGATCGGCCTGCGCCTCGACGAACGCGTTTTCGAGCTCGCGGAGCACGGGAACGAGAATCTGCGGGACGTACATGCCGCCGAATTCTCCGAAGAACGGATTGAGTTTGGTATTCATGGTCTGATTACGTTTGTTTGAAAGGGTCGGTGAAAGTTGGCAAGTGGCGGGTGACGAGTGAGGAGTGGCAAGTGACGGGTGACAAGTGACAAGAGCATTGCGGGTTTTGCCGGCGCAAAACTTTTTGAAAAACTTGTTTCGGTAATCTCCTGTCACCTGTCACTTGTCACCTGCCACTTTTCTTCATTCGTGGTTTCAAAAAGAACGGACAGCCTCGAAGGCGGCTCGGATTTTTTCCGCGGACTTCACGCCGGGAGCGCTCTCGACGCCGGAATTGAAATCCAGCCCGAGGCAGCCGACGCGGTGCGCGGCGCGCGCGTTTTCCGGCGAAATTCCGCCCGCGAGCAGGGCGCGTCGCTTCGTCTCCGCGGGAATTTTTTCCCAGTCGAAGGGCGTTCCCGTGCCGCCGCGCCCGCTGTCGAGCACGAAGCGGTCGAACGCCGCCGCGTCGCTTGTGCCCGCGCGGAACGCGTCCGCCGCGTCGGCGCTCAGCGCCTTCCACACGCGCGTTCCCGCGGGCAGCTTTTCGCGCAGGCGCGCGGCGAAATCGGCGTCCTCCTCGCCGTGGAGCTGCACGACGCGGAGCCCGAGCGCCGCCGCCGTTTCCGCGACCGTTTCGAGCGGCTGATTCTGGAACACGCCGACGAAATCGAGCCCCGGCGTTCCCGCGACGATTTCCGCCGCGCGTTCCCGCGAGACGCGGCGCGGCGATTTTTCCGCGAAGATGAGCCCGCCGAAGACCGCTCCCGCGTCGCGCGCGGCGCGGGCGTCCTCCGCGCGCGTGAGCCCGCAGACCTTGTTCTCGCCGAGAATCAGCGCGCGGCAGGCGCGGTCGAGATCGCGTTCCCGCATGAGCGAGGTGCCGACGAGAAACGCGTCGGCGAAGGGCGCCGTGGCGAGCGCGTCCGCGTGCGAGCGGATTCCGGATTCGGCGACGCGCACGGCGTCCGCGCGCACGGCGGCGGAGAGTTCCCGCGTGCGCGCGACGTCGGTCTCGAGCGTGCGCAGGTTGCGGTTGTTGATGCCGATCACGCGCGCGCCGAGGGCGTTCGCGCGGCGCACGTCGTCCGCCGAATCCGCTTCGGTGAGCACGCCCATGCCGAGCGAATGCGCGAGCGCGGCGAGCCCGGAATACGTCGCGTCGTCGAGCACGGAAAGCATCAGCAGCACGGCGTCGGCGCCGAGACTGCGCGCGAGAAAGATCTGATACGGATCGACGACGAATTCCTTCGCGAGCACGGGCTGCGCGAGGCGCGCGCGCACGAGCGGCAGGTTTTCGTAGCGGCCCTGAAAGAATTTTTCGTCGCAGAGCACGGAGACGGCGTCGGCGCGGCGCGCGTAAACGTCGGCGATCGCGCCCGGATCGAAATCGGCGCGGATCAGCCCCTGCGAGGGCGACGCCTTTTTGCATTCGAGGATGAACGCGGGAACGCCCGCGCGCCGGCGCCGTTCGAGCGCGCCGTAGAAGTCGCGGTCGCTCGGGACGACGTTCCCGCGGAAGCGTTCGAGCGGGCGGACGCGCTTGCGTTCGGCGAGCTCTTCGCGCTTCGCGGCGACGATGGTTTCGAGAATGTTCATGGAA
>JBJEVP010000217.1:0-3448 GCA_051884475.1 Candidatus Spyradosoma sp. | reverse complement strand
CCGGAGGCGAGCGTCTCGAGCGCGAGCTTCGCGCCCTCGGCGAGCGTCGCGACGTCGCCGTTCATGTAGAGCAGCGGCGCCACGTTCGCCGCGATCGCGGCGTTGTGCGCTTCCGTGCCGTTCCCGCGCAGAATCGCTTCCGTGATCTTGCGGTTCTCCTCCGGATTGCCGCCGAGCACGCTTTCCGGCGGGAACGCGGGCAGCCCGAAGTCGCTCGGCGCGAGCTCGTATTCGCGGATTTCGCCGTCGGGGAGAAGTTCCGCGCACTGCGTTTTTCCGCTGACGGAGACTTCGTCGAGCCCGTTCCCGTGGACGACCATCGCGCGGCGGAATCCGCGCCGCCGCAGCGCCTCCGCGATCGGGCGGACGAGCGCCGGCGAATACACGCCGAGCAGAATGAACGTCGGGTTCGCGGGATTGATCAGCGGGCCGAGCACGTTGAAGATCGTGCGCGTCTTCATCGCCTGGCGCACGGGCGCGGCGTAGCGCATGCCGCCGTGGTAATACGCCGCGAAAAGGAAGCAGAAGCCGAAGCGGTCGAGGCATTCGCGCGCCGCCGCCGGCGGAATCGTCGTCTTCACGCCGAGCGCGTTGAGCAGGTCCGACGAGCCGGACTTCGACGACACGCTGCGGTTGCCGTGCTTGGCGACCTTCACGCCGCAGGTCGCGGCGACGATCGCCGACGTCGTCGAAATGTTGATCGTGCCCACGCCGTCGCCGCCCGTGCCGACGATGTCGCAGAAATCGTAGTCCGGGCGCGGGAACGGACGCGCGTTTTCCGAGAGCGCCGCCGCCGCGCCGCTGATTTCCTCCGGCGTCTCGCCTTTGAGCTTGAGCGCGGTCAGAATCGCCGCGAGCGTCGCGGGCTCGACGTTCCCGCGGATGATCTCCGAGAAGAGCTCGCGCGTCTGCTCCGCCGAGAGATTTTTCCCCGCGTAGAGCAGGTTGAGCAGCGCCTGCACGTCCGCGCGGCGCGATTCGCCGGAGACGAGGTCGAGCGTCCGCCGGAGCAGCTCCGAGCCGTTCGGCGACATGATCGATTCCGGGTGGAACTGGAAGCCGACGACGCGGTCGGCGCGGTTCATCACCGCCATCGCCGTGCCGTCGCACTGCGCGATGACTTCGAGCGTCGCGGGAACGACCGTCGCCGCGAGCGAGTGATAGCGCGCGAAGGGCAGGGGGCTCGGCATGCCTTCGAACGGGCCCGTTCCCGTGTGCGAAATCAGCGAGCTCTTGCCGTGCATGATTTCCGGCGCGGGCCCGACCACGCCGCCGTAGAAGCGGCAGATCGCCTGGTGCCCGAGGCAGATGCCGACGATCGGGAACTTGCGGTGGCAGAGCGCGATCAGCCGCAGCAGGCAGCCCGCTTCGTCGGGCGTTCCCGGGCCGGGAGAGATGACGAGGATCGGGTCCTTCGTCTCCTTCATCTTTTCGAAAATCTTCTCCGCCGCGATGCTGTTGCGGTAAACGCGGACGTCGTGCCCGGCGGAGCGGAACTCGTCCACGAGGTTGTACGTGAACGAATCGAAGTTATCGAGCAGGAAAATGTTTTTGCCCATGGTCTGTCTTGTATTTGAAATTTAATTGCAAAAAAGGGAAAGCTCCTTCGAGGCGCCGTTCTTCAGCCGTTGAAGGTCAGGACCTTCCCCTGCGCCTGCGCGACGGCGACGAGCGGCGCCATCGCCTTGTTGCGGGATTCGTCCGCCTCGTTCTGCGGCACGGAATCGAGCACCACGCCGCCGCCCGCCTGGACGGTCGCGACGCCGTTTCTCACGAACGCCGAGCGGATCAGGATGCACGTGTCCATGTCGCCGTTCCCGCCGAGCCAGCCGACCGCGCCGCCGTAGCTGCCGCGGCGTTCCCGCTCGACTTCGCGGAGCAGCTCCGTCGCGCGGATCTTCGGCGCGCCCGTGAGCGTGCCCATGTTCATGCACGCGAGATAGGCGTGGAGCGCGTCGAGATCGTCGCGCAGCTCCGCGACGACGTGCGAGACGAGGTGCATCACGTGGCTGTAGCGGTCCACCTTGAGCAGCTCGCTCGTGCGGCGCGTGTTCGGCTTCGCGATGCGCGCGAGGTCGTTGCGCGCGAGATCGACGAGCATCAGGTGCTCCGAAAGCTCCTTCGTGTCCATGCGCAGCCCGAACTCGACGCGCGAATCGAGGTCGCAGTTGATCGTGCCGTCCGCGTTGAAGCCGCGCCGCCGCGTTCCCGCGATCGGGTAGAGCTCGACGAGGCGCGTCGCCGCCGTGAACTTCACGGAAATTTCCGGCGAGGCGCCGAACACCGTGAACTCGCGGTCGTCCACGTAAAACATGTACGGGCTCGGGTTGTTCTTCTTGAGCGCGCGGTAGGCGGCTTCGGGATTCGGGCAGGGCGCGCTGAAGCTGCGCGACGGCACGACCTGGAAGATGTCGCCCTTGCGGATGAAGGTCTTGAGGTATTCGACCTCGGCGCAGTAAGTCTTGTCGCTCTTGCCGAGCGCGACCGGGAGCGTCTCCGTCGGTTGCCGCGCCGGCTCGGGAACGGCGGGAACGCCCGCGGGAACGAAGGCGTCGCACGCGGCGGCGAGCGCCTCGGCGCGCGCGCGGATTCTTTCAAGCTCTTCGGCGGAGTCGCCCAGCGCGAGCGAGAAGATTTCCGTCGTGCGCTCGACGTGGTTGATCTTCACCGCCGTTTCCGCGAGGTAAAAAAGGAAGTCCGGGCAGGTGTTCGCGCTCTCGGCGACGGCGGGAAGTTTTTCGAAGACTTCGACGAGGTCGTAGCCGAAAATGCCGCCGAGCAGAAAGCGCTCGGCGTCGTCGCGCGGCGAAAACGTCTCGCGCAGCGCGCGGAGCACGTCGAGCGGCGAACGCGCGCGCAGGCGGGTTTCCTCGTCCTGCTCGGGATCGATCGGCGGGAACGCGAAGACGAGCGTCGCCGGGCTCTCCGCCTCGGCGGGAACGTCCGCGAGCGCGGCGCGCAACGGCGCGAACGCCGCCGCGCCGTTCGCGTCGAGCGCCTCGACGGAGACGCGCCGCCCGCGGCAGCTGACGCGCAGGCTCGCGTCGGCGAGAATCAGGCTCTGCGTTCCCGCGTGCGTGGTGATGTCGGCGGATTCGAGCAGCAGCGTGTTCGCCGCGCGTCCCCGGCGCACGCGCTCGTAGAGGTCGAGCGGTTCGCCGACGTATTTCGCCGAGATTTTCGGAAGTTGTTTCTGCGTGTTCATCGTTGAAATTTTTGTTCGTGTATCGTGGTTTTCGTGAAAATAAAAAAGCCCGCTTTCGAAAAGCGGGCATTCGTTGAAAAACGTTTCGTCGAGTGCGGAATTCTCTGAAAAAATCTTACGCGCCAAGCGAACGCCCGTCTTTGTGAGAGGGACGCCACCACCAGCTGTTGTTGCGATTAAGAATCATACTGAAACTGCCGCAATCAAACTCCTCCGCCTTTCCCCCGTCAACAAATTTTTTCG
>JBJEVP010000216.1:0-7193 GCA_051884475.1 Candidatus Spyradosoma sp. | reverse complement strand
TGGGTTCTATATACAAAAATAGCCAAAAGTGATTGACAGAGGCAAGAGCGTTCTTCAAAATGTTTTTCACAAGTTGAGAAACAGTGATGAAGAACGATTTCAGCATTTTAGATTTTTTCAAAGAATATCCCGACGAAGAAGCGGCGCGGAAATACTTTGAGAATATTCGTTGGAAAGACGGCGTTCGTTGCCCGTTCTGCGGCGGAATTCACATTTCCGAGTGCGCGGGCAAGTCGCCTATGCCTTACCGTTGCCGCGATTGTCGCAAGCATTTCTCCGTGCGCGTCGGCACGATTATGGAATCGAGCAAACTTCCGCTTCAAAAATGGTTGCTCGCCATGTATATCCTTTTCAACTCAAAGAAAGGAATTTCCTCGGTTCAGCTCGCCGAAATGCTCGGCACAACGCAAAAAACGGCGTGGTTTCTCGCGCACCGCATTCGCGAAACGCGCTCCTCTGGAAAGACGTTCTTCTCGGGAACGGTTGAAGTCGATGAAACCTATGTCGGCGGCAAGGAAAGCCGAAAGCACGCGAGCAAGAAACTCCGCGCGGGACGCGGCGCGGTGGGTAAAACGCCCGTCTTCGGCATAAAATCCCGCGATACTGGAAAGGTCGTCGCGTTCCCCGTCGAAAAAACGAATACGGAGACGCTGACGGGCGCGATTCGCGAAAACGTCGCGGCGGGTTCCACCGTTTATACCGACCAACTCCGCGCTTATCGCGGATTGAAAGAGTTCACGCACCGCCGCGTCATCCACAGCGTCGGCGAATATGTCCGCAATCAGGTCTATACCAACGGGATCGAAAGTTTCTGGGCGTTGCTGAAACGCGGCTACTACGGCATTTATCATTTTTGGAGCGTGAAGCATCTTCACCGCTACGTGAACGAATTCGCGGGACGTTTCAACATCCGCGAGTTTTCCGCCAAAGATCGCGTCCGTCTCGCCGTAGAAGGCGGATTAGGCAAACGTTTAACCTACAAAGGACTTATCCATGCAACAGCGTAAACAAGGACAGATTTTTATTCCTAAGCAAAACGGAGAAACGTTCAAAGACTTCGTTCGCTCCGTGATTTCCTACAAGCCTCAATGCTCGGCGTCGCCCGCGCCTCGTCCCCCGTCGCCGCCGAAAAATTCGTCGAAATAACCATGTCTTACCCCCCCCCCATTCCGACAATAATCTAACGAAACGCCCGAACGAATCGCTGGCGAAGAAACAATTCCTGTATATCGTTCAATCATCGCTTGAGCCCGCAAAATGCAAAATCGGAATAACCGATAATCTCGAACGCCGTTTGCGCGAATACAACGCGACGACAGGGCAATCCAAAGACAACATTTACGCCTATCTATTTACCTGCGAAGTTCGGAATATGCGGGAAATAGAAAGTGATATTAAGCACCAGTTCCCGCACTTACGGGAACAGGCAAGCCGCGAGATTTATTTCTTTAATCGCGCCCTGTTTGATTCTTACGTCGATTTTATCCGCTCGCATAAACACTTCAAACGCGAGGTTTTCCTTAAACCCGAAGAAAAGAAAACCGTTGTTAAAATCGTAAAGAAAATCACGCCTACGCTCAAAGAGCGAGGAATGTCCCGCAAGGACGTCATGCAACGAGCAAAGAAGGTCAACAACGATGAGTTCTACACGCGCTATGAAGACGTCGAAAAGGAAGTTTCAATGTATCCAGCCGAGACATGGCGCGGAAAGTGTGTTTTCTGCAACTGCGACGACGCCGTCGGAGAAACTCGCACGGAAAAAGATTCGTCCGCCTTCGCGCTTTTCTTCATCAAGAACTTCATCGCGCTCGGTCTCAAAAAGCTCATCTGCACGCATTACAGCGGACAAATGGATTTGTTTCACGCGGGAGCTAAGGGCTACGTATTTACGAAAAACGGCGTCCACGAAATGGCAAAAACGCCGCGAGGCTATACAGGGTGTTTTGAAGATCCGCTTTCGCTAAAAATCCTGCACGAAGAAGCCGACATCGTTTGCACGAATCCGCCGTTTTCCCGCGCTCGTGACTACTGGAGAACAGTAATGGACAGCGGGAAAAGTTTTCTCATAATATCAAACATCACAAATTGCAAAAATGCCGCCTATCTTCCATATTTCATAAACGGAAAAGTCTGGGCGGGATATAATCGCGTCGACTGGTTCTTAAATCCTAAGCGCGAACCCGTGCAGGCGGCTGGGCATTGGTTCACGAATTTTCCAATATCAGAGCGTCCGAAATCCAAAAACCTGAAGCTCATTCCGTTGAATGAAATCCCAGAGCGAAACAAGAGATTCGACGATTCAGGTGTGCTTTGCGTTGACAACTGCTTTGCGCCCAACGACTACACAGAACAGTTTGCGGTATCGCCTCGCCCAATACTGAACGGAATACTCGAAAAAGGGTATAACATAAAGAGCGACCGAGAATATGTTCCGTATTTCGGCGGAAAACGCGGCTTCGGACGCATTCTCATTCAACGCATTTAATCAATCACCAACCCAACCGAACAATGGACGACCTCAAAAAGCAACTCAAAGATGTTAATGCCGATTTAGAGTTTTTTAAACTATATGATTGCATTACGCGCTTTCGTAAACGAATAGAGCGCAATCAGGCAAGACTCGACAAACTAATCAAGAAACCCGAAAAACTTACGAATCTTTCTGTCGATGAGTCCCTTGCGTATCTGAAAACCGCAGTGGATGAGTTGCTACATATGCGGAAACTCTCTGTTCAATTTTTTCAGTTTTACGAGAAATTATATAAATACGCCAGCGCTGTATCGAAATCAAGGTGCGGTAAAAAAGACATCTAAAAAATTTCATTTTTGGCTACCTTTCTATATAGTTCCCGGAAAAATGGACATCAGAACGTGCAATTTTTCCCGCGCCGCGAACGTTTCCTCCAAGCCGGAAGCGGATTCGCGCGTTTTCGAGGTGGCTTTCTCGAGCGAGACGCCCGTCGAGCGCTTCGGAGAGCTTGAGATTCTTTCGCACGAGCCGGGAGCCGCGCAGCTGCTTCGGCTGAACAACGGCGCGCCGCTGCTTTTCAACCACGACCGTGACCGCTACGTCGGCGTCGTCGTGCCGGGAACGGCGCGCATCGATCCCGACCGCGTGGGGCGCGCGCAGGTCCGCGTCAAAGAAGGCGAAGACGGAGACGAGATTCTGCGCGACGTGCGCTCCGGAATCCTTTCGAAGATCTCCTTTCTTTACCGCATCCACGCCTGGAAGGACGAGCCCGCCCGTCCGGACGGCAAAAAAGCCTATCGCGTGACGGACTGGGAGCCGCTCGAAATCTCCCTCGTCACCATTCCCGCGGACGACAGCGTCGGCGTGGGACGATCTCTTTCATTAAACCAGAAATCAGAATCCTACATGGAAAATCCAAAAGGCAACGAAGAAACGAGCGTTCCCGCTCCCGCGCCGGCGGCACCGGAACCCAAACCCGAAGCGCGCGCCGAGGTCGCGGACAACACCGTCGCCGCACGTTTCTTCCGCATCGCGGAAATCGCGCGTTCCGTTCCGGACGCGCGTTCCCGCGCCGAAAAAGCGCTGCTTCGCGGCGCGAGCGAAGAGGATTTCCGCAAGGAACTGCTCGCGGAAATGGAGTCCCGCGACGCGGGGAAGCCGAAGGAAAGCGTTCCCGCACGCGGTTTCGCTGGGGACTTTCTTTCCGCGCGCGACCTGTCCAAGTATTCCGTGATGAAGGCGGTGCGTGCCGCGGCGAATCCCGGAGACCGCGCGGCGCAGGAAGCGGCGCGATTTGAGATCGAGGTTTCCGAGGAATGCGCGAAAGCGCAGGCTTCGCGCGGAGGGCTCATCATTCCGGGCGCGGCGCTCGCGCGCAGCATCCTCTCCGTCAAGGGAGGAGACGGCTACGCGGGCACGGGCGGCAACCTCGTCCCCGTCGAGCTGCTCGCGGACCAGTTCGTCGAGCTCCTCAAGAACAGGCTTTCCGTCGGGAAATACGCGACGGTGCTCACGGGACTGAAAGGCGACGTCGCCATTCCGACGCAGCTCACGGGCGCCTCGGCGGCCTGGGGCGAAGAGGACTCCGACGCGCCGGAACAGTCCGTCACCTTCGGGCAGATTCAGCTTTCGCCCAAGCAGATTTCGTCTTACCTGCCGATTTCGCACAAGCTGCTGATGCAGTCTTCGATTTCCGTCGACGCGTTCGTTTCGCGCACGCTCGTCGACCAGATCGCGCTCGGCATCGACGCGGCGATTCTCTACGGCGACGGCAAGGGCGAATCTCCGACAGGCATCGCGAACACCGCGGGAATTTACAAGAAGACCCTCACGGGCACGCCGACTTTCGCCGACCTCGTCGATCTCGAAAGCGAAATCTCCGCGCTCAACGCCGACGTCTCCGTCATGCGCTACGCCTTCGGCGCGCGTCTGCGCGGCGCGCTCAAGACCACGAAGAAATTCGCGACGTCCGGAAGCGACGCCACGATCTGGGAGGCGAACGACACCGTCAACGGCTACGCCGCCGACGTCTCCAACCAGATCAAAAACGGCGACGTCTTCTTCGGCGCCTTCGACCAGATCATCACCGCCATCTGGGGCGGAACGGAGCTCATCGTCGACCGCGAATGGCGCAACCGACGCACGAACATCGCCGTCTTCAACGACATCGACATCGCCGTGCGCCGACCCGAAGCATTCGCCTACGCGACGGCGACGCCTACGGCCGAGGATGAGTCCGAAGCGGCAAAGTCCTGATTTCCTTTCCATAGCCGGTCGGTCGGCGGCGGCGCGTTTCACGACGGCCGCCGCCGACATCTTTTCAGGAACGAAAAAAAGTGTTCAAGGAAAACCACGCGATTTTTCTCGCCGACTTCGGCGTCGACGCCGTGTTCGAGACGCGCGCCGGCGAACGCGTCGAGACGCGCGTCATCTTCGACTGCGCGGAAATGGACGGCGACCTCGGAAAAACGGCAAAAGTCGCCGCGACGCAACCGCGCCTGTCGCTCCCGCTCGAGGCGATTCCGGGCGTCGCGCGCGGAGACTCCGTGCGCCTGAGCGACCCCAACGTCTTTCCCGCGGGAACAGCTCGCTTCCGCGTGCTCGAAATCATCAACGAAGGCACGGGCTGGGCGACGCTCCCGCTTGCCCCCGAATCCGCCAAGAATTAGGCGCGTGCGCGCGGTCGGATCGCGTTCATTTTTCCGTTTGTCTCAAAAATGCCACCGCAAGCGTCGCGATGGATGCGGTCGCAATTGTGCCTCCCGCAACGGAGCTGCCGAATACGGCGACACAAGAACCGCCTATGATTCCGGAAAATCCGATGAGAAATGCAAAAATCTGTCCGAGTCTCCGTTCCCGAAACTTGCGGGCGTTGTTTTCGGAGATTTCGGCCCTTCTCCACTTCGATTCGATTTGAGTCTGCTCGATGATGAGCCTGTTTGCCTCCGGGAAAAATTTGCTCAGCCGCTCCATTTCTTCTACGGGAAGCAGCGGGGCGTCGAAATTGTCGCTTTTGACCGCGAGCGCAGCTTCTTTCCCGTTGCTGTCGAGCTTCGCGATCTTTACTTCGTTCCGACTAGCCATTGTAGTTGAGGCTTGTCTTTTTCGTGGCTTTCGCGGCGTCGCCGCACACGGATCTCACGTCTTTTCTCAAGTTTTCGCAATCGACGCGAAAACCTGCACTCGGGGAAATATAATCCGAAATTCCGCTCGTTCCCGGCGCACGGATTACGAGCGACATCCCACCTCTAAGTATGTTTTTAATTACTTCGGGCATAAGATTCCTTTCGTAAACGTGCATTTATTCTGAATTTTATATCTGAAATGTAAACAGAAAAACGCCCTGCGGCCCCTTAGGCGCGGGCACGCGGTCGGAGCGCCCAAAACGCCGCCGCTTCCGCCGCCGTCTGGTTCACGCCGCGGTAGTGCGCGCGGAACGTGCCGATGTTCGTGTGCCGCGTGGCGAGGCAGGTCTTCCCCTCGTCGCGCGTCAGCGCGAGGTGCATCGTCGCGAACGTGTGCCGCAGGGCGTTGCGCGGAACCGAAAATCTGCGCGAAACGGCTTCCCGCCGCGTGTGGTTCGGCACGGGAACGGCGCCGGAGGCTTTTTTCGCCGGCGCCAGCCACGCGAAGACCGTTTCCGGAATGATTTCCGGCAGCAGCAGCCAGTCTTCGCCGGTTTTGCAGACGCGTTCTCCGCCGAAGAACCCGGGAACGAGAATCGTGCGCTTCCCGAAGTCGATCCACTCCCCGCGCATCTTCCCCGCCTCGCTCGCCCGCAGCCCAGCGAACAGCCGCAGCGCGTAATACGGCAGAAACTCCGGCTCCCGAGCCTCCACGTCGCGCAGAACGGCTTCCGCCTCCCGCGCGTTCAGAATTTCCGTCTGCGACTTCTTCAGACGCGTCAGCACGCGCGCGTCAACGTCCGGAATCTCCGCGATGTAGCCCTTCACGTTCTTCGCGAAAGAGAAAAATCCGCGGATGTCTCCGCGAAAATTGCGCTGCGTCTTCGGGGAAACGCCAAGACCGAGCAGCCATTCCACGATTCTCGACGCCGTGACGGAACAGAGCGCCTCCACGCCGAACGCCGCGCAGAAACGCTTCCCCGTCGCCTTCACGTTGCGGATGTGCCCCGCCGAACGCTCCGTCTTCTCAAGCCACTCCAAAAACTCGAACCAAACGTCCGAGACCGCCTTCTCCCCGCCGGGATTCGCATGAAAATGCCGTTTCCACCACTTCAGAGCCTCGAGCACGTCGTGATTCCCGCAGATCGCCTTCGCCTTGCGCAGAAGCGCGCGGTCCTCCGCGGAAACCCCGATGCCCTCCACGCCCTGCGTCGCGATTTCGGCGGCGAGCCGAGCCCCGAACTCCCGCGCCTGCGCGAGCGTCGCGAACTTGCGCGAAATCCGCCTCCCGCAGACCATCTTTTCGAAGCGGAAAGGCCGCTTTTCTCCCGCCTTTTCGGAAAACCAGATGTTCTTCGCCTTTTTCATTCCTGCATTGAAACGCCGACGCCCTGCGTTTTCAACACGGAAACGACCGCGGGAACGACCGTAAAAAAATCTCCGGAAAACGCGTGATTTCAACCATTTCACGCCCCGCTTTTCCGAACCCGATTCCGCCTCCATTCCCTGAAAACAAAAGGGAGCCCGCGAATTTCGCGGGCCCCCGAAAGTGGTAGCCGGTGCAGGACTCGAACCTGTAACCAATTGATTAAGAGTCA
>JBJEVP010000215.1:0-7194 GCA_051884475.1 Candidatus Spyradosoma sp. | reverse complement strand
CCTCGACGTCGAGTCCGGGCGAGATGATGTGAGCATTTTTGATGAGCGTTTTCATAAAACTTTTTTCGTTTTGAAGATGAGGTAACTGAATTGCGTTCCCGCATTATGCCCCGCTTCGGCGAGAGTTGGAAGTTGAAAATCAAAAGTTTTCGTCGCTCCGCCCCACATCTCCGCTTTTTTACAAGAAAAACTTTTTGGAACTTCTATGACTTCCGGCAAAAAAGAGGAGAGATGAGTGACGAGAGGGACAGATTCCTTCGGGGAATCGCGCGCGGCGTCAAGAAATCCGTTTTCATCCGTTCAGTCCGCGCTCCGGAAGACCGGACGAATACCTTCGATTGTCCGTCGGTGAAGCGGGCTCTCAGAAGATGACGGCGCAGCACAGCCAAAGGAGGATGCAGAGACAGTAAAAAAGTTTGACGACGGTCGCCGCGAGCGTGCCGAGCAGCGTGCCCCAGCCCGCGCGGGCGCTCTTGCGCCAGTCGTTCCCGCCGAGCAGTTCCCCGACGACCGCGCCGACGAGCGGCCCCAGGAGCAGTCCGAGCAGCGCGCCGAGAATCCCGCCGAGCGGCGAAAGCAAAATCGGCCCCAGGATCGCGCCGATCAGCGCGCCGAGTCCGCCGCGCCAGGTCGCGCCGAATTTTTTCGCGCCCCACCAGCTCGAAAGAAAATCGAACACCAGCGTCAGCACGGCGAGCACGCCGCTCACGACCAGCGACGTCACTCCGATGAGCGAAAGCGCCTCTTCGGGCGGCGCCACCGAAAACACGAAATAGACGAGCGGGCCCGCCCACGAGACGAGCGGGCCCGGCACGCCGGGAACGAACACCAGAACGCAGCCGAGCAGACTCAGCACAAAGGCGATGACAATGAGCGTGATTTCCATGGGAAAAGAGTGTTTTCGCGATTTTCTGAAATTCTTTGTTCACTGCGCTCCGGCTTTTTCCGCGGCGAACGCGGCGGAGTCGAGCAGTTCGATCGCGCGAAGCGTCTGCGCCTCGTGCGCGTTCCCGCCGCCCGCGGCGACGGTGAAGGTGCGTTTCAGATACTCGTCGAGCTCGGCGACGGCTTTCTTCAGCGCGGCGGGAGCGCCTTTTTCGCGGGCGCGGGAACGCAGAACGGCGATTTTTTCGAAATCCTCGAGCCCGTCGCGCAGGCGTTCGAGACGCATCGAGGAACGGTTTCCGGGGTAAATCAGAAAACAGTCTCCCGCGGGCCAGTTGCCGAAGGCGGTCGTGACGAAGGGATTCTCGTTCCAGGAGTTGTAGGCCCAGCGCAGAATCCCGTCGAATCCGTTCGCCGCCGCGTAGAGGCCGAGCCAATGCGCCTCGGCGGGAGCGCTGTGCGTGAACGTGTTCGGGCGCGCGGGCTGCGTGCAGACGTAGAACGTCGTCTTCCTGCCCTCGGCGCGGCGCTTTTCGGCGAGCGCGGGAACGTCGCCGCCGGAATGCCCGAAAACCGGGGAGACGTCGTAAACGAAATCGCTCATGCGCGTCGGGTGATCGTTCGCGGAGACGATCTTCAGCTCGGGCGCGAAACGCGCGACGACCCTGCGCGCGGCGTCGAGCTGAGCGTCGGGGCGCTCGTCGAGCGCGATGCAGGTCTTTTCGAGCAGTCCGCGCTTCGCGAGATGTTTTTTGAAATCGGAAAGAAAAGCGCCCCAGACTTCGGCGAACTCCGGCGAAGCGACGTCGAGCGCGAGCGTCTTCCGCGTTCCCGAGGCCTTGTCGAGATAACCGATCTTCATCGACCAGGGGAGCATCGAGTAGCAGGAAATCTGCGCGTCGATTCCGATTTCGTTCATCACGAAATCCGTCCACGCGTCGAACGAGGAATAATCGAAACGCCAGGAGCCGTCCGCCGCGCGGCTCCATTTCACCATGGACTCCCAGTCGTCGTAGGTCTGATGGCTCCAGGGTTCCTCGATGATCGAGCAGGTGACGACCTTCTGCCCGAGATCGCGCAGGCGCTCCATCGGCGCGCGCGCCGCCTCGAAGTGCGCCCGCGTCCACGGCTTCACGCCCGCCCAGCGCGCGAACGCCTGCGGGTGCTGCCATAAATCGAGGTGCACGGCGCGTTCCCGCGGCGGCGGGAGCGTCGCGGAAAGCACGAGGACGCGCACGGGAAAAGCTTTTTTGCCGTCCGGGCGAAATTCGCCGACGTATGCGCCCGGCGCGGCGTCGGCGGGAACGGCGACGGAGACGAGCAGCTCGCGGAGCGTTCCCGCGGGAACGGAAGTCGGCGTGCCCGGAGCGTCCACGACGTCGGCGAACTGCTCGCCGCCCTGCCCGACGACCCAGCGCACGGGAGAAACCGTCGCCGGAATCGTCGCGCCCGAAGCGTTTTTCAGAAAAAACCGCGCGGGGCAGGCGAGTTTTTTCAGCGGTTTCTTGCCCGCGGCGACGCCGAAGCGGAAGTTCACGACTTCGCCGCGCCACGCAGGAACGGCGACCGCGCGGAAGAAATCGCCCGCGGGAACGGAGTCGCGCGCGTTCCGCGAGAACGGAGCGAGCTCCGCGCAGACGGACGCGCCGAGCGGCTCGGCGCGCACGGCGGCGGGCGGAACCTCGTAGTCTTCCGCGCCGGCGGCGGGCGTGCGGGGCGTTCCCGCGGACGCGGAAACGGCGAAAAGAGAAAGGGCGGCGAAAACGGACGCGAGAGGGGCGATGTTTTTTTTCATTTCAGAAACGGAGGAGCGGGGAAAGATTCTTGCGGCGACGGGGCGGGAACGCCTCCGGGCTCAGAGCCCTTCGGTCTTCGGGTTCGGCTCGACGAGGCTCGCGGGAAACGCCAGCTGCGCAGGCGGAGGCTCGTCGCCGCGGTCCGCGGACACGAAGGCGAGCTCCTCCTCGCCGTAATCCGCTTTCGCGAAAACGAAAAACAGCACGGCGACCCAAAGCGCGAAGACGATCTGGAGGATCCACGACAGAAACAGCACTTTCGCGCTGAGCAAAAAAAAGATTTTCCGTTCTTCTTCCATGTTCTTTTTCCCCTGTGAGTTTTTTTTTCGTGAATGAAACCGACGACGCCTCAGAACTCGGGCAGAACGAACGTTCCCGCGTCGGAATCCTCGGCGGGCTTCTCCTCGGCGTTCCCCTCGCCCATGGAGATGAGCGCGAGCATGTTTTCGACGTAGCCGGAATTCGGCAGCAGCGCGGAAACGCGGCCGAGCAGCTCCGCAGCGTCCTCCACGCCCTGCGGGAACGAACGGAGCGCTTCCGCGCTGAACAGCAGGCTCGGAGCGTTGAACGGGCGCATCGCGTCGGAGCGGCGAAGATTCTCCCGGGCAGCCTCGAATTCGCCCTGCATCATCTCCGACGCTGCGCGCAGCTGGTAAAAAAGCGGAACGGCGGACGAGCATTCCATCGCGCGGTCCGCGGCCTCGCGGAGGCGGGCGCCGTAGAGCGCGGTGTTCATCGGGTCGCGCTGGCAGTCGAAGACGAACTTTTCCGCGAGCGCGGCCCAGGCGTCGCCGTGACCGGGGCTCTTGCGGAGCGCCGCGCGCAGATGTCTTTCCGCCGTTTCGAGTTCCCGAAAATCAGGCGTCTCCGCGACGGTCCGCCCCGTCTTCGGATCGAGGAAGAACGGACGCAGAGACATCACGCCCTGCTGGTATTCGGACTCCGCGCGAAAATACGGCAGGAACGCCGCCAGCAGCACGACGGGAACGAAAAACGCGAGCACCAGCAGCAGGTGCCGCCGCGGACCGCTGTAAATGATCGTGCGCCGGCGTTCAAGACTGAGCAGGAAGCCCGCGATCCCTCCGAAGATTCCGCAGGTGAGCGCGACGCCGGGAATGTTCTGCGGATAATCGACGGCGAAAAGCGCGCCGACGCCGAGCAGTCCGCTGAGCGTCGAAGCAAGCGTGACGCGTTCTTCCGGAAGACTTCCCAGATCCAGAATGCCCATCTTTCGGCGCAGCGCCGCGCGCTCGGTGTCCGCCTGCCACGGCAGCGCGCGGCAGGCCCTGACGCCCATGAACATCAGCAGCGCCAACGGACCGAAGAACGCCAGCGTCCCGACGATTCCGTTTTCCGCGAGCACCTGAAGCACGAGACTTCCCGCCGTCCGAGGATCCGTCTGCCATTGCGGCGGACGATATTTCTCGAACTCGTCGCCGAACCGTCCCGAGCCGACGCCGAAGACGGGAGCGCTCCTGAACATTTCCGCCGCCGCGTGCGGAAGCACGTAGCGTCTGCCCTCGAGAAGCTCTTCGGAGGAGAACGTCTTCTTCATCTCCTCGGTCACGGGAACGGTACGCAGGCAGCCCACTTCGGTATCGGAAGTCCACAGCGCGAACGCTCCCGCGGCCGCTATCGCCGCGAAGCACGCCCAGCGCGAAGCGCGGCGCCGCACCATCAGCTGAACCGCGAGCGCGCATCCGACGAAAAATCCCAGATAGACGCCGAAATGCCGCGTGAAGGCGATTCCCAGCAGAAACAGCGCCGACACGTAAAAGCCGAACAGCCGCGCCCACGTCTTGAAGCGCGGGCTCGCCGTCAGCGCCGCCATAGGGAAAAACGAAAGCAGCAGCAGCGCGCCGATGCCCGCGCGGTGCTCGAAGCCGCCGAAAATCGCGCGCACGGAATTGCCGAGGCTCCCGCCGCCGTCCGTCAGCCCGACGGTCTCCTGCATGTCCGAACGCAGGAACACGAAAAGCCCCGACGCGAGCGTCAGCATGGCCGTCATGGAGATCAGCCACCAGCGGGTGCGCTTGGTGCGCGACACGTGAATCGCGGCGAAGAACGCCATCAGCGGGAGCATGTTCACGCAGAGCGAATATTCCGCGCGCCACGGCGCGACCGAAAGCCAGTAGGCGTCCGCCGCGAGCAGCGCGAGCCACGGAAAGAAATACGTCGTGATTCCGCTGATGCGGAAGCCGCGGCCGATGCGCGCCCAGAACACGAGGAACTGCGCGCCGACCGTCAGCACCATCAGCCCGAACGTATAGACGAGGAACTGCGCGTCCGCGCCGCCGATCGCGAAGAACGACTGCACCAGCGACACGCCGAGAAGCGCGATGATCATCGCCGTCATGTAACGCAGGAAGCTCTCCGACCACGAAGAAAATTCCAGCATGAAAAAGCGTCGCTGCACGTCCGTATCCATGCGCGCGATATTACTTATTTTCTTCCCCTTTTGGAAACATTAAATCCGAGACAACGGGCGACCGACGGACGAAGACCGAACGTTCCCGCCGAAACGTCCCTCACTTCTCGTTCTTGAGAATCTTGATGAAGGCGTCCTGCGGGATCGAGACCTTGCCGATTTCCTTCATCCGCTTTTTGCCCTCCTTCTGCTTGTCGAGGAGCTTGCGTTTGCGGGTGATGTCGCCGCCGTAGCATTTCGCGAGCACGTCCTTGCCGACGGAGCCGAGCGTTTCGCGCGCGATGATCTTCCCGCCGACGGCGGCCTGAATCGCGATCTTGAAAAGCTGGCGCGGAAGCAGTTCCTTCAGGCGCTCGCAGAGACGGCGCCCCTGCGATTCCGCCTTGGACGAATGCACGATCGTCGAAAACGCGTCCACGGGATCGCCGTTCACGAGAATGTCGAGCTTCACGAGATCGCTTTCGACGTATTCGCCGACTTCGTAGTCCATGGAACCGTAGCCGCGCGTGATCGACTTGAGACGGTCGTTGAAGTCGACGAGGATTTCGTTCAGCGGGAGCGTGCAGGAGAGCATGACGCGCTGTTCGTCGATCGTGTCGATGTGATCGCACACGCCGCGTTTTTCCTGCACGAGCGTGAGCATGTCGCCGATGCTCGATCCGGGAACGTGAATGTGCGCGCGCACGGTGGGCTCCTCCGTCTTTTCGATTTCGGCGGCGGGCGGCATGAGCGAGGGATTGTCGATGAGCGAAAGTCTTCCGCCGTTGGAATAGACTTTGTAAATGACGCTCGGATACGTCGAGATGATGTCCAGGTCGTATTCGCGGCGCAGACGCTCCTGAATGATCTCCATGTGGAGCAGCCCGAGGAAGCCGCAGCGGAAGCCGAAGCCGAGCGCGGCGGAACTTTCCGCCGTGTAGGTCAGCGCGGCGTCGTTGATGGCGAGCTTCGCCAGCCCGGTCTTGAGCTTCTCGTATTCGCTCGTGTCGAGCGGATAAATTCCGCTGAACACCATCGGCCGCACTTCCTTGAAGCCGGGAACGGGTTCCTTCGCGGGCGTTCCCGCGTGCGTGATCGTGTCGCCGATCTTCACTTCGGAGACGTCGCGGATGTTCGTCACGACGTAGCCGACCATGCCGGGCTCGAGCGAATCCGCGGGCTTCATCTTCGGGGAAAAGATGCCGACTTCCTTGATCTGGCTCCGCGCGCCCGTCGCCATGAGCGTGATCTGATCTCCGGGACGGAACGTTCCCGAGAACACGCGCACGTAGGTGATCACGCCCTTGTAGGCGTCGAACTTCGAGTCGAAGATCAGCGCGCGCGGCGCGGGATAGTCCGCCCATTTCGGCGCGGGAACGTGCGTGACGACGGCCTCGAGAATGTCGTCGATGCCGATGCCGCTTTTTCCCGACGCCAGAATCGCGTCGTCCGCGGGAATGGCGAGCACGTCCTCGACCTGGCGCTTCGCCTCCTCCGGGTGCGCGCTGGGCAGATCGACCTTGTTGATCACGGGAATGATCGCGAGGTCCTGCTGCAGGGCGAGCGTCGCGTTCGCCACCGTCTGGGCCTCGACGCCCTGCGACGCGTCGATGAGCAGGCAGGCGCCCTCGCAGGACGCGAGCGAGCGCGAGACCTCGTAGGAAAAGTCCACGTGGCCGGGCGTGTCGATGAGATTGAGCAGATACGTGTTCCCGTCCCTCGCCGCGTAGTGCATCGAGACCGGGTGGCTCTTGATCGTGATGCCCTTTTCGCGCTCGAGATCCATCGCGTCGAGCAGCTGGTCCTTCATCTGGCGCAGCTCGACCGTCTTCGTGTGTTCGAGCAGACGGTCGGAGAGCGTCGTCTTCCCGTGGTCGACGTGCGCGATGATGCAAAAGTTGCGGATGTGGCGGATGTCCGGCATTGGCGTTCTCTTGAAATTAAAAAAAGTGAACGCGCATTAAAACCTATTTTTCGCGTTCCCGCAAGAACCGGAAAGCAATCCGCGATTCATTCGAAAACCGAACTTGTCCCGAACCGGGAAGCCCTTCTCCCGCGCTCACTCGCGGAACAGCGCCACGTCGGACCACTCGCCCATGACGCGGC
>JBJEVP010000214.1:0-7222 GCA_051884475.1 Candidatus Spyradosoma sp. | reverse complement strand
GGAGAAGAGCGTTTGTGGATAATCTTGGACGAAACCATGAATTATCACGAGAGAACGGGGAGATTTCCGACGGAATCTCAGATGATGAAGGCAATCGCGGCGATGGTGAAGGTCTCGGAAGAGACGGAGTCCGGTATTTGAAGGATTCGTCCGGGGCGGTGTGCGGGTATTACGACCCTGTCCGGAACGAGCTTCATCTGAACAAGGACTTTTCGGACTTCGACACTCCGATTCACGAGTGGACGCACGTGTGGATGGGGTGGGTGAAGCGGATGGACGCGCGCGTGTGAATTATTTTCCCTTGCGGGGATTTTTTTCGGGAGAATACGATTTCCCGCGTATGAAAAAAGCAGCATTTCTTTCCCGTAAAACCGTTTTCTTTTCCCTGTGCGCGCTCGTTTGCGCCGCGTCGTCGCCCTGCGTTTTCGCCGAGCCTTCGGGCGTTCCCGCGGAGGAAAAAACCTTTTCTTCGACCATGCCCGTCCTGGAACCCGGAGCGCTCATGAAAATGCGCGAAGACGCGGCGGCCGGAGACGTTTCCGCGCAGATTCTGCTCGGCGGGTGTTTTCTCAACGGCATCGGAGTTCCCGAGAACATCACGGAAGCCGAGCGCTGGCTGAGGCTCGCCGCCGCGCAGGAAGAGCCTCTCGCGTATTTCCATCTCGGCAATCTGCTGATGCGGAAGGACGACGCGGATTCCGAGCGCGAGGCGATCGCGCTCTGGGAGCGGGCGTCCGCCGCCGGCGTCGTTCCCGCGATGTTCAACCTCGGACTGGCGAAACTGCGCGGCATCGGCGATCTGCCCGACGTGAGCGCCGCGATGAATCTGTTCTGGCGCACGGCTTCCGCCGAGCTTCACCCCGAGGACACGGACGGCGCGGACTGCGTCGAGAAAGCTCGGGAAGCGCTCGAAATATTCCTTCCCGAAGCGCTGCTGAGCGTGCCTTTGGACGAAATCCGTTCCCGCGCGGAGGCCGGAGACGCGGCCGCGGAACTCGCTCTGGCGCTGCGTCTGCGCGACGCCGTCGGCGGCGTCGAGGAGGCCGAAGGCAACCGCGAAGAGGCTCTCGGATGGATGGCGCGCGCGCAGATGCACCGAGAGGCGGTTGCGGCGGATGGCGGGAACGCGGAGGCTCCCGAATGGACGGACGCGCGGGAAGTCTTCTGGAAGCCGGATATCATGCGGGAAACGGCCCGCGAGGAAATGCTGCGGAAACAGGCGGACGCGGGCGACGTCCGGGCCGCAAGCCTGCTCGCGTACATTTATTTGGGCTTGATCGAATCGTCGCCGAGGGAGCCGAATCCCGAACTCGCGGAAAAATATCTCCGCATCGGAGCGGAAGGCGGAGACGCTCATGCGCAGCACAATCTCGCGGTCTTTCTGAAACGGAATTCCGCCGACGGGACGGAGGAAGCCGAAAAGTGGATGCGCCTCGCCGCGGAGCAGGGCGACCCCGACGCCATGCGCGCGCTCTCGGCGTGGTTCGACGGGACGGAGGAGGGCCGCGCATGGATGCGCCGGGCGGCGGAAGGCGGAGACGCCGTTTCTCAGTTCAATCTCGGCATCGCTTTTCGGGACGGCGGGGACGGCTTCCCGCAGGACTCCGCGGAGGCGCTGAAATGGTTGCGCCTCTCGGCGGAGCAGGGCGACGCGGAGATGCAGAGAGCGCTGGGCGAATTCCTTGTTCTCGGCGACGGCGTTCCCGAGAACAAGGAGGAAGCGGCGAAGTGGTTTCTCCGCTCCGCCGAGCAGGGATGCGCCGGCGCGCAGACTTATTTGGGCGTGATGTGCCGCGACGGCGTCGGCGTGCCGAGGGACGCGGCGCGGGCGGCTAAATGGCTGCGCGCCGCCGCGGAACAGGGCAACGCCTGTTCGCAGTTCGAGCTGGCGCGCGCTTACATTTCCGGGGAAGGCGTGGAGTCCGATTGGAACGAAGCGGAAAAATGGCTGCGTCTCGCGGCGGAGCAGGGGCTGGAGCAGTCCTGGCTCCTGCTCGGAATCCTGCTGAAAGAGCGACCCGAGGGAAAGGCGGAAGCGGCGAAATGGCTGCGCCTCGCGGCGGAGCAGGGCGACGCGGACGCTCAGATCGGCCTCGGGGGCATGCTGTTCGACGGCGACGGCGTTCCCGCCGACAAGCCGGAGGCCGCGAAACTGTTCCGCGCCGCCGCGGAGCAGGGAAACGCGACCGCTCAATACAATCTCGCCGTCATGCTGCTCGACGGCGACGGCGTTCCCGCCGACGAGGCGGAGGCGGCGAAGTGGGCGCGTCTCGCGGCGGAACAGGGCGAGGAAAAGGCCGCGGAGCTTCTCGCCGAAATCGAGGCGCCGGAGGGCGAGGAAAGCGGAGAATGACGCGCGCGGACGCCGCGAGACGCGCGGGAACGGCGCGACCGGCCGCGTTCCCGCGCGGGCTTGACGGCGGGAAGGCGCGCGGCTTAAGCTCTCGGGACAAGATGAACGCAGATTGGATAAGACCCACGGGATATCATTTTTTCGACATGGCGGACAGCTCGGCGATTTTCGTCGTCTGTCCGACGAAGACTTTCGTCGTCCAGACGGAGCGCGGCATGGGCGAGCGGCTTCGTCGCGCTCAGGAAGGACGGAGGGGAGCGCGTCCGCTCACTCACGAGCTGCTTTTCGACGCGTGCGCGGCGTTCGGAGCGAAAGTCGCCGGCGTGGCTTTTTCGGATTTCTCCGACGGCGTTTATTTCACGGTCGTCTCGCTGGAGCTTGAAAACGAGCTCGGGAAAAAATTCGTCGAGCTCGACGCCCGTCCCTCCGACGCGCTCGCGCTGGCCTTCTCCGCGCGCGCTCCCGTGCTCGTTTCCGCGAAGATGCTCGGACGCTGCGAAGACGCCTCGCACATCCTGAAAAAACTCCGGGCGCGGGAACGCAGTTTCTGACTGCGGACGTCGCCGAATCGTCCTTCCGGACTACGATCCGCAATTCCATGCTCTCCGAGAAAAAAACGTTTCCGGGCGGAGGATTCTCGATGCTCGCGCCCATGCAGGACATCACGACGCTGCCCTTCATGCGGATGCTCGCCCGCCGCGGGGCGCCGGATTTCTTCGTCACGGAATTTCTGCGCGTGAACGCCACGTCGCAGATAGACGACTCCGTCGCCGAATGCGCGGCGAAGACGCTTCCGCTCACGGGAAAGCCGCTGCTCGTGCAGCTCATCGGCGAGGACGTTCCCGCGCTCGTGCGCGTGGCGCGCGCCGTGCTGGGCCGCTTTCCGGAAACGGTCGCGGGAATCGACCTGAATCTGGGCTGCCCCATGCCGAAGATCTTCCGCAAGAACGTCGGCGGCGGGCTTCTGCGCGACCTGCCCAAAGTCGCGGAGATTCTCCCCGCGCTGCGGAGCGTCTGCTCCGATTTCGGGAAACTCTTCACGGTGAAATGCCGCCTCGGCTTCGAGGACGCGTCTCCGTTTCCGCGCCTGCTCGAGCTCGTGCGGGAACACGGCGCGGACATGCTCGCCGTGCACGGGCGCACCGTCCGGGGGCTTTACCGTTCGCCCGTGGATTACGACGCGGTCGCGGAGGCGGCGAAGAAATCCGAATGCCCCGTCGTCGCGAACGGAGAGATTTCGTCCGTCCCCAAGGCGCGCTTCGTCCTTGACCTCACGCGCTGCGCGGGCGTGATGTGCGGCCGCCACGCGGTGCGCAATCCGTGGCTGTTCCGCCAGCTGAGAGAAATGTTTTCCGGAGTTCCCGAGGAGAAGATTTTCGCGCCGAGGCTCGGCGACGTCTTCGAATACGTCAGGGAACTCGAAACCTGCGTCGCGGACGAAGCGACGGGGCCCGCCCGCGCGGCGGCGAGGATGAAGAAATTCCTGAATTTCATCGGCACGGGCGTGGACGCCGACGGCGAATTTCTGCACGCCGTGAGACGCGCGGAATCTCCCGACGAAATCTTTCGCACGGCGGAAAAATTCATGCTCGCGGGAACGCTTTCGGAAAAGCCCTTTCCCGCGGAGCCGTTCCCGCGGCTCTGCGCCCGTCCCAACTGCGAGCGGGAATAAAGAAAGATTGAAAGGCGGGGCGGGGGGCGGCATAGTCTCACGCGTAGTTTTTAGAAAAAAAAAGATGCTGAAGTATATCGTGATTTTGGGAGTGCTGCTCGTGCCCGTCGGCGTGCTCGTTTTCGGCGCGCGAGGCTGCGACGGGTTCTTTCCGCAGGAAAGCGTCTTCGTGGAGACGGAGGATTCTCAGTATCTGCGCGGGAAGGAGCTTCTCGCGAACGGGCGCGACTCGGAGGCGATGAGCGTTTTTCAGGCGCTCATCCGCGAGCATCCCGACTCCTCCGCCGAGTCCAATTTCGACGCGGGGCTGATCGCGTTCAACCAGGGAAATTTTCCGCTCGCGATTTATCATTTCAACCAGTTTCTGGCTCTGCGGCCCGACGCTCCGAGGTCCCGTCTGGACCAGGCGATCGGCCTGATCAACTCGTCCAAGAAAGGTTTTTTGAGCGAAATGCTGCCCGGACGCCAGGCGGAACCGATTTCGGAAAGAATTTTCCCCGCGCTCGAAGAAAAATATCGCGCCGTGATGAGCGAAAACGAAGCGCTGAAGCGCGAAATCGCCCGTCTGCGCGAACGTCTCGCACGCCCGGCGGAAACGCCCGCCGCCGCCGGAACCGTCAGACCCGCGGAAAGCGTTCCCGCGCTTCCGGCGGAGCCCGCCGCCGCGCCCGCGCGCGTCGAGCAGACGCCTCCTCCGCCGCCGCCCGTTCCCGATGTGCCCGCGACGCATACCGTCTCCCCGGGGGACACGCTTTCCTCGATTAGCAAAAAATACTACGGCACGTCCGCGCGCTGGCCCAAAATCTACGAGGCGAACCGCGTCACGATGTCGTCCCCGAGCGACCTGAAGCCGGGCATGGTGCTCAAACTGCCGCGCCCGTGATTTCGGGCGTTCCCGCGTCGTCATGCGCATTTCGCGTCTGAGAGCTTCGGATTTCCGCAACATCGAATTCGCCGACCTGGACTTCGGCGGGGCGAAGAGGATTTTTCTCGTCGGAAAAAACGGGCAGGGCAAGACGAATCTGCTCGAGACGGCGAGCCTGCTCACGGCGCTGCGTTCGTTCCGCACGCGGGATTCCCGCCTGCTCGTGCGCGGCGGAAAGAAGGAGGCTCGCGTCTTCATCGCGCTCGAACACGAACGGGAAGGGCGGACGGAGCTGACCTTCACGCTCGGGGCGAACGGAACGAAGAACGCCGAGCTCGGCGCGGGAACGCCCGTGCGGAGACTCAGCGATTTCGTCGGGCGCTTTCCCGCGGTCGTCTTTTCCTCGGACGACATCGCTCTGCTGCGCGGTTCCCCCTCGGGCCGCCGCCGCTGGATGGACCTGACTTTTTCCACGATCGATCCGGAATATTTTCTCCGGCTGCAGAATTATCACCGCGCGCTGGAATCGCGCAATCGGCTCCTGAAGGAGGCGCGTTCGACGGATTCTCAGCTCGAAGCCTTCGAGAAGATTCTCGCCGAAAACGGTTGCCGCCTCGTCGAAATCCGTTCCCGCGAAATGCGCGGGGTCGCCGGGCTTTTTTCGGAATTCGTCGGAAGAATCGTCCGGAGCGGGGACGAGGACTCTTCGCTCGCCTACGAGCCGTCCGTGTCCGCGGCGGAGCCCGCGGCGTGGGCCGAGACCTTCAGGCGTTCCCGCGCGCAGGACCGGCTTCTGCGCGCGACGCAGAAAGGGCCGCACCGCGACGATTTCCGTTTCCGCATCCGCGGGCGAGCGGCGGAGGATTTCGCTTCGGAAGGCCAGCAGCGCGGAATGACGCTCGCGCTGGGGCTCGCGCAGCTCGCGCTGTTTAGGGAACGGCTCGGCGTGGCTCCCGTCGTGCTCGCGGACGACGTGCTCGGCGAACTCGACGCGGAGCGCAGGACGGGATTCTGGTCGGCGGTCGGCGAGGAACTTCAGGTCGTCGCCACGGGAACGCAGCCGCCGGAAGATTCGAGCGCGTGGAGCGTTTTCGCCGTGGAGGCCGGGAGATACGTCCGGACGGAGTGAGACCTTTCGCGCGGAGCAGACGATTTTTTTTTGAATACGACACGACAGGAGAAGCACAAAATGAAATCACGAATGAAAAACATCGGTAAAACGTTCACGGCCGCGGCGTTCCTTCCGCTGGCTCTCGCGGCTCCGCTTGCGGCCGCGGAGGAGGCGGACGACGCGGCGGAAACGGCGACGACGGAAAGCGCCGGCGCGGAGGCGAAACGCTCCCCGCTTTCGCTTTCGCTTGAAGCCGCCTACGCGAAGGCGACGAAGAAGCCGGAACGCGGGGGCGTCGACATGGCGGGCCTGGACCTCCGGCTGAACTACGCCGTGGACGAAGGCAATCAGTTCTCGATCGGACTGCTGATGCTCGGCGGGAGCGAGAACGTGAACGGCATCGGCGACGATCTGCGCTCGACGAATCTCACGCTGCTCGGCGGCTATCGCATCGTGCTTCCCGTCGTTCCGGACAGGCTCAATCTGTTCGCGGGCGTGCGCGCGGGCGTCGCCTTCGTCGATTACGTGCTCGACGGCGGACGCGCGAACGGTTGGGACCATTACCGCGAAGATTCCGACGTCTGCGCCGTGTACGCGGGGGAAGTCGGAATTTCGTATTCCTTCAACGAACGCTGGTCCGTGCGCGGCGGCTACGAATACTACGGCAACACGACGAAGATCGGCGGCGGGGACGTCAAGTTCTCGGAACAGCAGTATCACGTCTTCCAGCTCGGCGCCGAGTATCGTTTCTGAGGAAAATGGGAGAAAGCTCCGTTTCTGAATCCGACGGATCATCGCAATGAAACTGAACAAAGCGACCTTGCTTTCTTCGCTCGGTCTGAGCGTCATTCATTTCGCCTGCGCGACCGCGCTGACGAAATTCCGTCCGGATTTTCTCGCGTCGGGCGACGCGGGAACGATCGCGGACAAGGTTCAGTCCGTCCTGGTCCAGCCCGGATATTGGTTCGCGGACTTCATGGGCTGCATCGCGGAAAAGCCGATGTGGTGGGTGATTTTCGCGCTCAATTCCGTGCTCTGGGGGAACGTGCTCGCGTTCGTCGTCCGCACGCTTTCCCGGGCCTTCGTCAAAAACGAAAAGGCCAAATGACGGGCTTCACCCGCGCAGCGCGCCGAGCGAATCGACGAGCTGCGCGGGCGTGCTCGCTCCGACGAGAACGCTCGTCACGAGCGGATTCTCCAGCAGCCACGCGATCGCGTACT
>JBJEVP010000213.1:0-1887 GCA_051884475.1 Candidatus Spyradosoma sp. | reverse complement strand
CCGAGGGCGACGCGTTTTTCCCGCCCTTCGAAGAGCTCTTCGACGCGGGAACGGAGCTCCTCCGCGGCGAAAATTTCGTCGTCAGAAGGCACCTCAGGGACGAAGCGGGAAACGGATGATTCTCGCCGCGTCTTCGCCTGAGCAGAAATTTTCGGGACGCGGCGCGCGGCTTTTTTAACGCCGCTCCGCACCGAGGCCGAGCCAGATTTCGCGCACGGCGTCGACGGGAACGTCGGAGGTGGTGAAGGCTTCGCCGATTTTTTTCATGAGCACGTAGCGGCGGCGGCCGGCGAGGACTTTCTTGTCGTTCGCTTCGGCGGCGAGCAGGGCGTCGACGGGGAGCGGCGTGCGCAGGCGCACGGGCAGCGCGTTTTTTCCGCAGAGCGCGACGGTGCGCCCGACGAGCGTTCCCGCGGCGGCGAAGCCGAGTTTTTCCGAGAGCATCGCGGCGGCGACGCATCCTATCGACACCGCCTCGCCGTGCAGGTATTCGCCGTAGCCGGCGACTTTTTCCACGGCGTGCCCGAAGGTGTGTCCGAGGTTGAGCAGGGCGCGCCCGTTTTCCTTGGCGGTCTCGCGCTCGTCCGCGGCGACGACGGCCGCCTTGATTTCGCAGCAGCGGCGCACGACGTCGGGGAGCTCGGGAGAGTCCCACGCGAGCGTTTCCGCGCGTTCGAGCGTTTCGAAAAATTCGGCGTCGGCGAGCAGTCCGTATTTGACGACTTCCGCCATTCCCGCGGCGAACTCGCGCGGCGGGAGCGTCTCGAGCGTCGCCATGTCCGCGACGACGGCGACGGGCTGGTGAAACGCGCCGACGAGGTTTTTCCCGGAGGGCAGGTTCACGCCGGTTTTTCCGCCGACGGAGCTGTCCACCATGGCGAGCAGCGTGGTCGGCACCTGCACGAAGGAAATTCCGCGGAGGAACGTCGCCGCGCAGAAGCCCGCGAGGTCGCCGACGACTCCGCCGCCGACGGCGAAGATCACGCCGGAGCGGTCGATGCGCGCCTGCGCGAGCTTTTCCCAGATCGCGGCGAGCTCGGAGGTCGTTTTCGCGCCTTCGCCGTCCGTGGAGGTCTCGACGACGAGCCGCGCGCGCGCGTTCAGCGCGGCGAAGAGCTCCGGATGCGCGCGCGGGAGAGCGGGGCAGGTGACGACCGCGATCGGCCGGTTCGCGGCGACGAAGCCGTCGGCGAGCGCGAGGAGCGTTCCCGTGAGATTTTTTCCGATGCTGATGGTGTAGGCGCGTTCGCCGAGGGCTACCGAAATTTCGTGCATGAGTTTATTTTTCCGAAGTTGAATCCTGAAGTCCGCGTTCGTCGACGACTTCCGTGCGCGCCAGCCTGTCGTGCCAGCCGCGGTGGCGTCCGGCGAAGACGACGACGTGCGCGTTCACGACCGCGAGGAGCGTGAGAATCAGCCCCGCGGGAACGATCGAGATCGTCTTCCAGAAGGCGCGGGAAAGCGTCTGCAGGAAAAGCGGAGGGAGCGTCGTTCCCGCGACGACGGTGCGCAGGGAAAAGATTTTTTTGCCGAGCGTCCGCCCGCGCATGAAATGCTCCGTGAGGATGAAATAAAGGGCGCCGACGACGAAGGAGACCGTGCTGATCGTTTCGGAGAAGGCGATCAGGTCGGCGTTCTGCGCCGCCTGTTCGGCGAGCGCGTTCATCGCGTCCGCGGAAACGGCGTTCCCGCGGGCGGCGGCGTCGAGCGCGGCCTGGTAGGCCGCGGAAATTTGTCGCGCGTAGTCGAGAAAGGCGGAAAGCCCTCGCGGACAGAACACGGGGAGAAGAAATTTCAGCGCGAGCGCCGACGCGAGCAGGACGACGACGGAATCCGCCAGAAACGCGAGCGTGCGCGGGAACAGCGGCGCCGGCGGCGGAAGCTGCG
>JBJEVP010000212.1:0-1889 GCA_051884475.1 Candidatus Spyradosoma sp. | reverse complement strand
CCGAACAGGCGGACGCCGTCGCCGCGCATTTCCGGCTCTCGCCGCGCGAGCCGCGCAATTATCTGCTCATCGCGTTTTCCGCGCTCGGCGGGCTGCTCGTGCTCGCGGGCGTCGTGCTGCTCGTCTCCGCGAACTGGGAGGCGATTCCGCCGCTCGCGAAGCAGATTTCCTGCGCCGCGCTGATGCTCGCGTTCTGGGCGGCGGGGCTGCGTTTTCTGCTCGGGAAAAATCCGCGTCCGTTCGTCGGCGAGGCGCTCTGTTTCGTCGGCGCGGGAACGTGGCTCGCGAACATCGCGCTCTACGGGCAGATTTATCAGATTTCCTCGGAGCCTTCCCGCGCGTTCGGCGCGTGGTTTCTGGGGATTTTTCTGCTGCCGTGGTGCGTGCGCCTGCGCGGCGTCTTCGCGACGTCGCTCGTCGCGGCGGCGGTCTGGATCGCCTGCCTTTTGGACGAAGCGGACGTCGGCGAAGCGGCGTTCCATTATTTCATCGCGTTCTTCGCGGGCGTCTCCGCGCTCGGCGTTTTTCTCGGCGGGCTCGGCGAAAAGGCGCGGGAACGCGTGCGCGGCTACGGCCCGATCGCGCTGTGGACGGCGTTCCCGGCGCTGATTCTGCTCGCGCAGACTTTCTGCTACGACGAAATGAAGGCGTCCGCGGGCGGCGCATGGGCGCTCGTTCCCGCGGGCGTTTTGTTCGTCGCCTCGCTGCTGTTCACGTTCCGCAAAAAACTCGGCGCGGCGGGCGTCGTGCTCGCGACGCTCGTCGGCGCGTTTCCGTTCGCGCCGCTCGCGCTGGGATTCCGGAAGATGTTCGAGACCGAGTATTCGGAATTCGACACGGCGATTCACGCGACGATGATGCTTTCGCTCTTCGTCTGCGGTGCGGCGGCGATGGGGCTCGGCGCGATCGTCTCGCGCAGGTTTTTCGTGAACGCGGGAACGCTGATGATTCTGCTCGCCGCGCTCGCGCTGACCGTGGAGGTCGTCGGCTCGCTGACGAGCAGCGGGCTCGCGCTGGTTCTCGCGGGAACGCTTCTGCTCGCCTTCGGATTTTTCCTCGAACGCCAGCGCCGCCGCCTCACGCGGAGCATCCGGGAAGCCGCGACAGAAAAGCTTGAAAGTCCAAGAGCTTGAAAGCCGAAGAGAAATTTTCAGAAACTCCGCATCCGTTTTTCCATGAAAACCCGTTTCGCCCTTTTTCTCGTAGTCCTGATTCTCGCCGCGCAGCTCGTCGGGCTCTTCTGCGTTTCCGCCGCGCGGGAACGCGAGCGCGCGAACAACCCGACGTTCCGCCTCGAATGCGCCTCCTACGATCCGCGCGACCTTCTGCGCGGGCACTACCTGCCGCTGGATTTCAAAATTCTGCGCGACGTTCCCGCGTCGAAGCTCGACGCCGCCGCGCGGGAACGCCTCCGCGAAAAACACGCCGACGAAATAAACCGGCTCGGCGAAGAACGCGAAGCTTCGCTCATGACGAACCTCGACGGATTCTGGCTCGTGCTCGCGCCGAACGCGGGAACGGGATTCTGGGAAGTCGAGCGCGCGACGTTCGACGACCCGAAAATCGACTTCAACGCGCACCCCGAAAACGGGCGCGCCGCCCTGCGCCTCAAGTGGTCCGGCGCGCTGTGGCTGCGTTTCCGGCGGCCGAAAGACGCGCCCGCGCCGAAGACCTTCGACGACGTCTTCGATTCCGCGTTCAGCGTGACGATCGCTTCCTCCGAATTCAGAGTGCCGAACAGCCGCTTCTACCTTTCCGAGGAAAAGGCGAAGCGCTTCGACGCCGAAGCCCGCGGGAACGCCGCGCGCGTCGTCTCCGCCGAGCTTTTCCTGCGCGACGACGGCGCGCCCGTCCTGAAGCGCCTCTTCGTGGACGGCGAGGAATTCTGA
>JBJEVP010000211.1:0-1895 GCA_051884475.1 Candidatus Spyradosoma sp. | reverse complement strand
CCGCCGCGTTCGCGCAGCAGAAGAAGGCGCCGAAGGCCGTGAAGTTCGAGTTCGCGGAAAATCCGGCGAACAAAAACGACGGCGTCTTCCTGCTCGACGGGAAGCCGTTCCAGATCCGCGGCGGCGAGATGCACCCGCAGCGCATTCCGCGCGAATACTGGGATCACCGCATCAAGATGTGCAAGGCGATGGGGCTGAACACGATCGCGTTCTACACCATGTGGAACGACTTCGAGCAGCCCGACGGCTCCTTCGACTTCAAGACGGGCAACCGCGACATCGCCGCGTTTCTCCGCCTCTGCCAGGAAAACGGCATGTGGGTGCTTTTCCGCCCCGGCCCGTACATCTGCGGCGAGTGGGACTTCGGCGGGCTGCCCTCGTATCTGCTCAAGGAAAAGGGCGCGAAGATCCGCACCGTCTCCGACAAGAACTTCATGAAGGCGCAGACGCGCTACCTGAAGGAGATGGCGAAGATCGCCAGGCCGTTCCTCGCGAAGAACGGCGGCCCGATTCTGATGACGCAGATCGAGAACGAATACGGGAGCTGGCCGCGCAAGGAGGCCTCGTATCTGAAATGGCTCAAGGAATTTTGGGAAAAGGAGGGCTTCGGGCCGTTCTACATGTCCGACGGCGCCTCGCACTACCACCTCGGCGGGCTGATTTATCCGGACAAGGACGTCGCCGTCGGGCTCGACCCGGGAACGAACGACAACCACTGGAAAACCGCCAACGAAAAGAATCCCGGCGTTCCCGTGTTTTCCTCCGAGACGTATCCGGGCTGGCTGCGCCGCTGGGGCGAGGGCAACTGGAATCCGACCAACCTTTCCGGCAACATCCGCTGGTACATGGAGACGGGGCGCTCGTTCAGCGTCTTCCCCGTGCACGGCGGCACGAACTTCGGCTTCACCGCGGGCGCGAACAACGACCCGCGCAAGGAGTTCGGCGGCGACTACCACACCGACCTGACGAGCTACGACTACGGCTCGCCCATCGACGAGCAGGGGCGCCCGACGAAGGAATATCACCAGTACCGCGAAATCATCGCGAACGCGCTCAAGGGCAAGGAAAAGCTCCCCGCGCTCCCGAAGCCGATTCCCGTCACGGAAGTCAAGGAGTTCACGCCCAAGTTCTTCGCCAATCTGCGCGACAATCTTCAGCCGCTCAAGAACGGCGGCAAGTTCAACGACGCGCCGTATTTCGAGGCGTTCGGCCAGAACCAGGGGCTCGCGTTCTACCGCACGACCGTTCCCGCGGGCGCGGCGGGAACGCTCAGCTACGACGGCATTCACGACTACGCGCACGTCTATCTCGACGGCAAGCTCATCGCGACCGTCGACCGCCGCATGAAGAAGACGGACATCGCCGTTCCCGCGCGCGCGAAGCCCGCGCAGCTCGAAATCATGGTCGAGGGCATGGGGCACATCAACTACGGCGGCACGATGGAGAGCGACCGCAAGGGCATCGTCGGCGAAGTGAAGCTCGACGGCGCCCCGCTCAAGAAATGGACCGTCGTGCCCAAGACGCTTTCGGAGGAATCCGTCGTGAACGCGCAGAAGGCGAAGGCGCAGGACAAGGACATGCCCGGCGCGCACTTCCGCGGCACGTTCACGCTGAACAAGCCCGCCGACACGTTCCTCGACATGGCGCAGTGGGGCAAGGGCGTGCTCTACGTCAACGGGCACAATCTCGGCCGCTACTGGAGCCGCACGCCCGACGGCAAGCCCGTCGGCCCGCAGCTGCGTCTCTACTGCCCGGCGACGTTCCTCAAGAAGGGCGCGAACGTCGTGGACGTCGTCGAGTTCGAGCGCACGTCTCCCGCGCCGATCCGCGGCTGCGAGACGCGCAACTTCGACATGAACGACGTCAAGACCAAGAACCTGAACAATCAGTGGTGA
>JBJEVP010000210.1:0-1896 GCA_051884475.1 Candidatus Spyradosoma sp. | reverse complement strand
CCGTCGAGCTCAAGCGCCTCATCGAAATGGAAATGGAAGGCTCCGTCGCGTGAACGGCGCGGGAACGCCGCCGCTTTTTTCCCGGAAAAGAAAAACGAAGACGCCGCCGCCGATGCCCGACGACACGCCGCAGGAGATTCTGAAAAAGCACTTCGGCTTCGAGCGTTTCCGCGAGCCGCAGGGAAGCATCGTCGAAACGATAGTCGGAGGCCGCGACGCGCTCGTGATCATGCCGACGGGCGGCGGGAAATCGCTCTGCTACCAGCTTCCCGCGCTGATGCTCCCGCACCTGACGCTCGTCGTCTCCCCGCTCATCGCGCTGATGAAGGACCAGGTGGACGCGCTGCGCGCCCGCGGAATCGAGGCCGCCTGCCTGAACAGCGCGCAGACGCTCGAGGAACAGAACGAAATCTTCGCGAAAATCCGCGCAGGAACGCTCAAGCTCGTTTACGTCGCGCCGGAACGCTTCCGCGCGGCGCGCTTCGTCGAGACGATCGCCCGCACGGACGTCTCCCTTTTCGCCGTGGACGAGGCGCACTGCCTTTCGCAGTGGGGACACGACTTCCGCCCGGACTATCTGCGGCTCGACGCCGCGCTCGCGAAATTCAGGAAACGCCCCGTCGTCGCGGCGTTCACGGCGACCGCCACGCCCGACGTGCGCGAGGACATCGCGAAGCACCTGAAGCTGCGCGAGCCCGCGGAGTTCGTCGCCGGATTCGCCCGGGACAACCTCGCCTTCAACATCCGCCACATCGAGCCGGGAACGTCCTCCCGCCGGGGCGAAGGCAGAACGACGCTCCACCTCGCGAAAATCAGCGAGCTCAAGAAGCTCGCCGACGCGCACCGCACGGGCATCGTCTACTGCGCCACGCGCAAGAGCGTCGAACGCGTTTCCGACGACCTCGGCGCGCTCGGCGTGAACCTCGTCATGTATCACGGCGGCATGAGCGACGTCGAACGCTCCGCCGCGCAGGACCGCTTCATGTCGCGCGAGGCGGACGTCGCCGTCGCCACCAACGCGTTCGGCATGGGCATCGACCGCGCGGACATCCGCTTCGTCGCGCACTACGAAATGCCCGGAAGCGTCGAAGCCTACTATCAGGAAGCCGGGCGCGCGGGCCGCGACGGCGCTCCCGCCGTCTGCGAAATGCTCTTCAACTACGCGGACAAACGCGTGCAGGAGTTCTTCATCGAGGGCGCGAATCCCGGCCGCCGCGTCATCCGCGCCGTCTACGACACGCTGCGCGCGCTCGCGGACGAGGGGAACGAGCTCCGCATCTCCGTGGACGACCTCGCCGAACGCACGGAAGCGTTCTGCGGCGAAAAGCTGAATCCGATGGCGGTCTCCACGAGCATCGGACTGCTCGCCCGCTTCGGCGCCGTCGAGCGCTTCGACGTGCCGGGAACGCGCGTCCGCGGCACGCGTCTGCTTTTTCCCGATCTGAAGAGCGCGCAGCTCGAAATCCCCTGGGACGGGCTCGACGAGAAGAAGGCGCGCGACGAAAAGAAGCTCGAGGACCTCATCCGCATCGCCTATTCGCCGACCTGCCGCCAGGAGGCGATTCTGCGCTACTTCGGCGACGTCGCGGGAGCGCGCCCCTGCGGACGCTGCGACGTGTGCGTCGCGCTGAAGAACACCGTCCGCCGCGTTCCCGACGTGGACGAGCTGACCGTCGTCAAGAAAATCCTCAGCGGCGTCGCCCGCATGTCGCGCAAGGGCTCGGACGGCGGATGGACACCGCGCTTCGGGCGCCAGCGCATCGTCGACTGTCTCGTCGGCAGCCGCAACGCGGGAACGCTTCAGGCCGGATGCGACAGGCTCTCCACCTACGGCATTCTCAGGCGCGAGGGCCGCGAATACGTCTCCGCGCTGATGGACGAAATGATCAAGGAAGG
>JBJEVP010000209.1:0-1898 GCA_051884475.1 Candidatus Spyradosoma sp. | reverse complement strand
GCGCGCTGTCCGTCAGGCTCGAATCCGAACGGCCGTTGGCGTCCTGCCCCATCATGACGACGCCGCTCTCGACAATCAGCGTGCCGTGAAACGCGTTCGTCGTGCGATCCTTGATGAAGAGCGTTCCCGTGCCCTGCTTCGTCAGCGTTCCCGTGCCCGTGATCTGCCCGGAAAGCGTCAGCTTGTTTCCCTGCGTGTTGATGCCGCTCGCCGCCGTGACGTTCACGGCGTTCGCGAGCGTTCCCGCGGCGCTCGCCGCCAATGTGCCTCCGGAAAGCGTAATCGTGTTCGTCCCGAGAGCCGTGTTGGTCGCGCCGACCGAAAGCGTTCCGCCCGTGACGGACACGCCGCCGAGCGCCGTGATCGTTCCGCCCGTGAACGAGACCGTTCCCGCGGAAATCGTCACGAGGTCCGCCGTCACACCCGCGGAATCGACCGTCACCGCCGCGTCCGTGTTGAACTCGACGCTGTCATAAGAAACGAAAGTATCGCCCGTCGTCGCGCCGTTCGTCCAATTGCCGGAAGTCGTATTCCAAAGGCCATCGCCGGACGCGTTGGACCAGACGAGATTCGCCGCCGTAGCAGTGAAGGTAATTTCCCCGGCACTCCCGACTGCGAATCTGGAATAGCGCCCGAGAGAACCTTCGGCGAACTCCGCGCCGTTGAAGGTGAAGCTGTCCGTGGTCAGCGTGTTCCAGTCGGAAATGTTCCCTCCGGAGATGACGGAAACCGAGCCGTCCGCATTTTTCATTGAACGCAGGGCGGGAATGCTGATGTCGAACGTCGTGGAAGAATTGACCGTCACCGTGCCCGAGTTCTGAATCGTGCTCGCGAGCGTAATGTTCCCGCCGGAAAGGTCGAGCTCGCCGCCGGTGCCGACGGCGAGCGTCGCGCCGCTCGCGACCGTGACGTTCCCGAAGTTGGAAACCGCGCCCGTGAACGTCGTCGTTCCCGCGGAAATCGTCAGGGTGTTGTTCGACGCCGTCGTGTTGTTGCCCGTGAGCGTCGAGGAAACCGTGTAGTTCGCGCCGCCGCCGAAGGTCAGCGTTTTCGCGGAGATGGAGGAATTGTTGGCGGAGAGCGTTTCGCCGTTCACGCCGCCCGTGTAGTTGTAGACGACTCCCGCGGAAGTCGTGATGCTTCCCGTACCGGAAATGTTGTTGATGACGCCGTCGACTGCCGTCGCGGAAGAGCTGTAGGTCGTCGCCGTCGTCGCGCCGAAGAAAATCGCGCCGGTTTTGGTCGCATTAGAATAAGACGCCGTCGTGCGGACGAACGCTCCCGAAAACCCGGTTAGATCTCCCGAAAAAGTAAACTGCTGAGAGTTGCCTGCGGCAGAGTCGCCCAACCAGGTGAACGAAGAACTTTCTCCGCCCGTGATTGCGCCAGTGAAAACCGCCGCTCCGCTGTTGGTTCCGCCTTTGATGACAAGTCCCGTTCCCTGCAGTTCGATGGCTTGGCTCATCGTGGCATTCGTGAACCAAGCGGCGTTGCCCGTTCCGCCCACGGAATTGAAAATGACCTTCGTCACGTTGGTCGCGCCGTTCAGACCTTCATTCGTTCCGGTTCCGTTGATTTTTACATAGTCCGTCGCCGTTCCCGTGAAAGTACGAACGGTGCCGTCGTCACTGTCGGTCCATGTGATGCCGTTGACGGACCCCGCATACGCGGGAACGCTGAGCACGCTTGCGGCGACGGGAGCGAGGGCGGCGGCGGAAAGGGACGCGGCGGCGAAAAGCAGTGTCGAACGAAGTTTCATAGCTGAAATGTGAAAAGGGGGGTTAAAGGGTTTGCGTGGGCACAAAAATTCTATTCTGTTGCGGCTGATTCTACGCCCATCCCGCCCGAAATCAACGCCAAAATCCCCCTCGGGAAAGCGGCGGGACGCCGCTTCTCCC
>JBJEVP010000208.1:0-1905 GCA_051884475.1 Candidatus Spyradosoma sp. | reverse complement strand
CCTTGGCATATTTTCTGCATCTCCGGAGAGCAATTATGAGTGACACAAAATCTGCGACCACGCACGCATTTCAGGCGGAAGTCAAACAGGTGCTCGACATCGTCGCGCACTCCATCTACAAGGACAAGGACATCTTCCTGCGCGAGCTCGTCTCCAACGCGAGCGACGCGCTCGAAAAGCTCCGCTACACGCAGCTCACGGAAAAGGCCGTGTTCGAGCCCGAGCGCGAGCTCGCCGTCGAAGTCTCGACGGACGAGGCGGCGGGAACGCTCACCATCGCCGATTCCGGCGTCGGCATGACGCGCGAGGAGCTCGTCGAAAACCTCGGCACCATCGCGCATTCGGGCACGAAGGCGTTTCTTCAGAAGCTGAAGGAGAACGGCGGCGCGAACGAAAACCTGATCGGGCAGTTCGGCGTCGGCTTCTTCTCGGTGTTCATGGTCGCCGACGAAGTGAAGTTCTACACGCGCACGTGGCGCGAGGAGGGCGAATCGCTCTGCTGGACGTCCGACGGGAACGGCGCCTACACGATCGAGGACGCGGGCGAGGCGCTCCCGCGCGGCTCGCGGCTCGTCGTCCGCCTCAAGGAGGAGTTCAAGGATTTCGCGAAGAAGGACAAAGTGAAGGACGTGCTCGAGCGCTATTCGAAGTACATCGCGTTCCCGCTGAATCTCGACGGCGAAAAGCTCAACACGATGCAGGCGCTCTGGCTCAAGTCCAAGAGCGAGGTCTCCGAGCAGGAGTACAAGGATTTCTACAAGTTCCAGTGCCACGCCTGGGACGAGCCGCAGGACCGGCTGCATTTCTCCGCCGACGCGCCGCTCGCCATCAACACGATTCTGTTCTTCCCGACGCACAATCCGGAGACGCTGGGCTTCGGGCGCGCGACGCCGGAAGTCTCGCTCTACTGCCGCAAGGTGCTCATCGACGCGGAGCCGAAGAACCTGCTTCCCGAATGGCTGCGCTTCATGAAGGGCGTCGTCGATTCCGCGGACATTCCGCTGAACATCTCCCGCGAGACGCTGCAGGATTCCACGCTGATCCAGAAGCTGAACCGCGTGCTCACGAAGCGCGTCATCAAGCACCTCGAGGAACGCGCGAAGAAGAAGCCCGAAGACTACGCCAAGTTCTGGCGCGACTTCGGCAACTACCTGCGCGAAGGCATCGCCACCGACTACGACAACCGCGCCGCGCTCGCGCCGCTCTTCCGCTGCGAATCGTCGATTCTCGACGCGGGAACGCTCACGAGCCTGCCCGAATACGTCGAGCGCATGAAGGATTCGCAGAAGGAGATCTACTACCTCGTCGGCGCGAACCGCGAGGCGATCGAGTCCGGCCCGTATCTCGAAGCGTTCAAGTCGCGCGGCGTCGAAGTGCTTTTCCTCTACGACGGCGCGGACGACTACGTCATGAACCAGCTCGGCTCGTTCAAGGAAAAATCCATCGTCTCCGCCGACTCCGCCGACATCGAGCTCGCCGACGCGCCGCAGACGGGAACGGGCGAACCGCTCTCCGAGGACGCGATGAAGTCGCTCTGCGCGTGGTTCGCGGAAACGCTCGGCAAGGAAAAGGTCGCCGAATGCTCCGCGGGCAAACGCCTCGTCGATTCGCCCGCCGTCGCGCTCAATCCCGACAAGTTCATGACCGCGTCCATGCGCCGCATGATGCGCCTGATGACGAAGGACGCGGGAACGGCGGACAAGCCCGTCGCCGTGAAGGTCGAGCTGAACCCGCGCCACCCGCTCGTGCACAAGCTCGACGCGCTGCGCGGCTCGAATCCGGAGCTCGCGAAGCTCGTCGCCGAACAGGTGCTCGACAACACGCTGATCGCCGCCGGCCTGCTCGACAACCCGCGCGGCATGACGCAGCGCATCTACGAGCTGCTCGGCAAGCTCGCGTAAGGCG
>JBJEVP010000207.1:0-1909 GCA_051884475.1 Candidatus Spyradosoma sp. | reverse complement strand
CTCGTGAGTCCGCGGGCGAGGCGGAGCCGCCCGCGACGAGCGAGCCGACGCTTTCGGAATCCGAGCACCTCAAGAAAAATTTTTATTATGCAGTACAAGTTTTTTACGATTCCCGCCGGCGGGGACGCTTCGGCGGAGGAGGAGATGAACCGCTTTCTGCGCTCTCATCGCGTGCTCGCCGCGAACCGTGAGTTCGAGAGCGCGGGAGATGCGAGCTTTTGGTGTTTCGCCGTAGAGTATTTGGATTCCCCTTCGGGAACGCCGTTCACGGCGGCGGGCGGAAAATATTCCAAACCGAAAGTGGATTATCGTGAGGTGCTGAGCGAGGAGGAGTTCGCGAAGTTTCGTGTTCTTCGGGAATGCCGAAAGGCGCTCGCGGAAGCTGACGCCGTTCCCGCGTACGCGGTTTTTTTGGACGAGCATTTGGCGGAAATGAGCAGAATGTCGGAGTTGACTGTCGCGAATCTGCGGAAGATCGGAGGCGTCGGAGAAAAGAAAGTCGAAAAATATGGAGAGGCGCTTTTGAAACTGTGGGAAGAGAAAGGGAACGCGGCGAACGATGAAGCGAGCAGGTAATCTGACCGAAAAAATCGCCGACATGGATAATTTGCGCGCGGCGTTTTGGAAGGCGAGCCGCGGCGGCGCGGGAAATCGGTGCGTCGCGGCGTTTCGGGAAAATCTCGAAGAAAATCTGTCGGCGATACGGAGGGAATGGCTTGCGGGAACGCCTGCGCCTTGCACGTATTCGAGTTTCACGATTCACGATCCGAAAGAGCGGAAGATTCACGCTCCGAGTTTTCGCGATCGCGTCGTGCAGCATGCCGTAATGAACGTGTGCGACAAGGTTTTCGAGGATGCGCAGATTTATGATTCTTACGCCTCGCGTCGAGGAAAGGGAACGGACGCGTGTCTGAGGCGGGCGGCGGAATACGCGAGGCGCTATGATTTTTTCCTCAAGTTCGATATTCGGAAATATTTCGATTCCGTGGAACACGGCGTGCTGAAATCGGCGTTGGCGCGGCGCTTCAAAGATCGGACGTTGCTCGGCTATTTTTTTGACGTGATTGACGGTTATGAGGCATCGCGGGAACGCGGGATTCCGATAGGAAGCCTCGCGAGTCAATATTTTGCGAATCTGTATTTGGCGCGCTTGGACAGGTTCTGCAAGGAGACGCTTCGCGTGCCCGGTTATGTGCGCTACATGGACGATTTTCTGTTGTTTTTCAATGATGGCGCGCGTGCGGCGGAGGCGCGGGAGCGCGTGCCGGAGTTCGTAGAAGAAGCGCTGAGTCTGAAATGCAAACCGGTCGTATGCAACACGACGGAACACGGGGCTACGTTTCTCGGTTACCGCGTGAAGCGGCGCGGAATCACGCTCTCGCAGAAATCCAGGCGACGTTTTGCGGAAAAGATGAAGATTGCGGGGAGAGAGGAAAATTCCGTGTCGGCGACTTCTTTGCTCGCGTTCGTCCGGCGGGCGGAAACTCGGGGACTGCGGATGAAGATGTTTTTCGGACACGGCTCGGAAGGGTTCGAACCGCGTGAATCGCGGCGGGAGCTGGAACAACCCCGTTCGGAACTGCCGTTCGGCGAATCGCGACTACAACTCGCCGGGCAACCGCAACAACGACTTGGGGTTTCGTGTCTGTGCAGCTCAGAAATCGACGGATATCGGTGTTCTTGAACAGAGCCGTGCTCCGTTCCCCGCGAGGGGATGAAACGCGTATGCGTTCCCGGCGTTAGTAGGTTTCTCTCGAATGCGCCGGGAACGTTCTTTCTTTTTTTGAGAAGAGGAGCGCGATGGGAATCGCGCGCACCTTACGCACGGGAAAAAATCCGTGGCTGAAAAAAAAGATGAGAGCTGAGGGGTGAGAGCTTAGAGGGACGGATTAGTGGATAGTGGATAATG
>JBJEVP010000206.1:0-1909 GCA_051884475.1 Candidatus Spyradosoma sp. | reverse complement strand
AATTGACGGCGACCGCGTGCCGTTCGCCGCCGCCCAGAGCCGCGACGACCGCGCGTTCGAAGGCATCGAGATTCGCACCCGCGGGCGCGACCCAGCCGCTCGCGAGCGTTTCCGCGAGCACGTCTCGTTCCCGCCCCGTGAGATGCGGCGGCGAAAGCCAAATTCTTTTTTGCGGATGCATGCTCATTTTTTCGCGAGAGCCTCCAGGTGCAGATGAAAATACTTTTTCATGAACGCGACGTAAAACGCGGTCAGCGCCGTTCCCGCTCCGATAAGCACACCCCAGCGCGCCGCCGTTCCCGCCGGATACGCGAGAATGAACGCCGCCGAAATCGCCGCCTGCGTTCCGAAATATCCGAGCGACACGGCGACGTGCGGCACGCGCAGTTCGTTCGACAAAATCTGGTAAAGGTGCTTGCGATGCGCCTGTCCGATGTTTTCGCGCAGAATGAGACGGTGCAGAATCGTCAGCACGCTGTCCGCTCCGTACACGAGCAGAAGCGCGATCCAGGTGACGTCGCGCGTCTCGATCATCAGCCGTCCGAGGAAAAACAGAATGACGAAGGCGATCGCCACGCTTCCGACGTCGCCCGCGAAACAGAGCGCCTTTTTCCGGAAATTGAAAAAGCAGAACACGCCTACGGCGGCGATCGTCGTCCACAGCAGACACGTGTCCGCGAACGGCGCGACGGAGACGTTCGCCCATGCGAGCGCGCCGAGCACGGCGAGCGAATACGCGCCCGTGATGCCGTTGATGCCGTCCATGAAATTGTAGGCGTTGATGATGCCGACGCAGAAAATCAGCGCGACGAGCGCGACCGGCCACGGGAACGCCGTGAAGAGCGACCATTCGTGAAACATCAGCCCGAACGCCGAAAAATGGCAGAGCAGGCGGATTTTGTTCGAGACGGAAAAGACGTCGTCGAGAAAACTTACGCCCGCGATGAGCAGCAGCCCCGCGAAAAACCACGGGAACGCGAACCCGTGCGCGCAGAACCACAGCGCCGCCGCGAGCGTGAAGATCACGCCGCCGCCGCGCCGCGTCGAGACCGAGTGCGAGCTGCGCGCGTTCGGCCTGTCCGTGATGCCGAAGCGGTCCGCAATTTTGAAATAAAGGAGTTCCAGCACGAAAAGCGCGGGAACGAGCGCGAGCGCGTAAACGAGTTCAGCGGGCGTCATGCGGCGAGCCTCCGGAAACGTTCAGAATGTCCTCGGGCGAAAACGGCGTATAAGGACCGTCCTTTACCTCGAAAATGACGGTGCCGGATTCGAGCACTTCGAGCCCGTGCCACGTTCCCGCGGGAATGTGGACTCCGTGCGTTCCCGCTTCCGGAGAGAGCTCGACGGAGCTTTTCGCCGCGCCCGCGCCGTCGAAAACCGTGATGCGAAGCCGTCCGCGCAGCACGACGTACGTTTCCGCCGTCGTGCGGTGGCGATGCGCGGGCACGCGCGTTCCGGGTTCGAGCGCGTTGAGCAGTCGCTGCGCGGGCGCGTCGAGAGAAGCGTGAAAATTGCGGTTGAGCCGCAGCCTCGGATTTTTTCCCGCTTCGGCGCTGAGTGCGTCCAACATCGCGGTGTCGATGATTTCCATTGCCGAGAAAATCTACGCGCGGGGCTTTTTTCGGGCAAAAAACAACAGGCTTTATTTTGATGTTCTTGGCGAGGTTTAGAGAATCGTTGCTAATCAAAGATTTGCAAAGGACGTGGAAATGGGGTTTCATTTCCCGAAAACAAGCAATGAGCAAGAAAATCTGGCTTTCTCTCGCCCACATGGGCGGGCGCGAACAAGACTTCATCGCCGAAGCCTTCGCGACGAATTGGGTCGTGCCGCTCGGACCGAACGTGGACGCGTTCGAGGGCGCGCTCGCGGCGTATCTCGGCGGGGAGCGGCACGTCGTCGCGCTCAGCG
>JBJEVP010000205.1:0-7418 GCA_051884475.1 Candidatus Spyradosoma sp. | reverse complement strand
CGCGACCGGACTCGTGGACACGAAGGGCATGGCGAAGACGGGCGTCATCATCGGCCTGCTCGGCATGGTGCTGACCTACGCGATGATGATTCTGCTCGCGAATCTCGGCGTGTTCACGCCCATCCGCGCGGAAGGCACGGTGCACGAAGTCGCGGCGGAAAAGGTGCCGATGCTCGATCCGGAAACCGTCGAAGTCGAAAAGAGCGGAGAGGCGCACGCCGTTCCTGCGGCTCCCGTGGACGTGTTCGCTCCCGGCTCCGTCGAAAAGGACGCTCCCGAGCAGGACGCCGCTCCCCGGAACTGATTTTCCCCGATGATCAAAAGCGCGGAATTTCACAAGAAGCTGTCCCGGATCAACGCGGATTACTTCGCGTATCCGGAACGGATTTTCGCGCTCAAAAAAGGCGAGACGCTCGCCCACGAAGGCGAGCCTTCCCGCCGGCTCTATCTGCTGCTGAGCGGGCAGGTCGTCGCCTACCGTTCCCGCCGCGACGAGGACGGGAAGAAGATTCCGGACTCGTTCTACGAAGTGTTCCGCGCCGGTCCCGGCTCCTACATCGGCGTGCAGAGCTTTTTCTCGCGGTTTTACCGCATCTCCTGCGAAATCGTCGCCGAGACGGACATCGAAGTCTCCTACATCGACGAAAACGTGCAGGCCGTGGAGCCGGAAAAATACGGGTCGCTGATCGAGCAGTTCGTGCCGACGATGGTGCACGAGCTCGCGCTGCGCAATTCCCGCGTGTTCGAACACGCGGCGGAAAAGGAGGCGGCCCTGCGCCGCATGCACCGCGCCGAGATGTCCGCCACGCTCGGTCAGCTCGCCGCGGGCCTCGCGCACGAGCTGAACAACGCCGTCGGCGTGCTCGCCCGCAAGACGGATTTCGTCTCCGAATTTCTCGAGGAGGATCTGCGTTCCCGCAGGAACGGCGAGTCGGAGCTCTTCCGTCTCGGCCGCGACAACCAGACGGTCTATTCCAGCGAGGATCTGCGTTCCCGCGCGCGCGAATACGAGCGCCGCTTCAGGATTTCGCAGTCCGCGGCGCGCGTGCTCGCCCGCATCGCTCCCGACGCGGACTCCGCCGCGAAGCTCGACAAGAAGATGCTCGCGAACATCGAGGAGCTCGCCCGCTATTGGGAAATCGGGCACGACATCCGCGACATGCAGCTCGCCGCCAGGCACGCCGCGGGAATCGTCCGCTCCGTGAAGATTCTCGGCGGCGGCAACATCCGCCGCGAGGCGGGAACGTCCGTCGTCGAATCCGTCTCCGAGGCCGTCGCGCTGCTCAAGCCGCAGCTGCGCGGAAAAAATCTCGTCGCGGATTTCGGCGACGCCGACGCGTTCCCGAAAATCTACGGCGACATGACCGAGCTCGTGCAGCTCTGGGTCAACATCATCAAAAACGCGTGCGACGCGATGAACCTCGCGGGAACGGAAAATCCGACCGTGCGCATCGCGCTTTCGCACACGGACGAGGACGTCTCCGTCTCCATCACGGACAACGGTCCCGGCGTTCCCGAGTCGCTCCGCGAAAAGATCTTTCAGCCGGACTTTTCCACGAAGAAAAGCGGTCTCTCGTTCGGCCTCGGTCTCGGCCTCGCGATCGTGCGCCGCATCGTCGGCGACTACGGCGGCTCCATCGCTCTCGAAAGCGTTCCCGGCTCCACCACTTTCAGACTCACGTTACCCATCAACAAACCCGAATAGTTCAAGGAGAAGATCTCATGGAAAACATCACCGTTCTTTGCGTGGACGATCAGGCGGAAGTGCTCGACTCCGTCGTGCGCGACCTGCGCCCGCTGCAGAAGTTTTTCCGCATCGAGGAAGCGGGCAGCGCCGAGGAGGCGAAGAAAATTCTCGACGAGGCGCACCGCGCGGGCGATTTCGTCGGACTCGTCATTTCCGATCACGTCATGCCGGGAACGACCGGCGTCGAGCTGCTCGGCTCGATCTTCCGCGACGACCGTTTCGCCGGGACGAAGAAAATCCTGCTCACGGGACAGGCGAATCACGCGGACACGATCCGCGCCATCAACGAGGCGCGCATCGACAATTATTTCGAAAAGCCGTGGAAGCCCGAAGCGCTGCTCGCCGCGGCGAAGAAGCTCCTCACGCAGTTCATCCTGAAGAAGGGAATCGACTACAAGGAATTTCTCCCCGCGCTCGATCAGGCGACGCTGTTCGAAAATCTTCGGGGCGCCTGAACCGGAGCGGAAAAGGGCCTGCCGAAAAATGACGCGGCGGATTTTCGTTCCCGCGTTCGGCGGCGCGTTCCGCGTCGAGACCGACGACGGGAACGCGCTTTCGCGGGTCGTTTTCGAAAAAGACGTATCCGCGGACGTTTTCTCCGCGCGTCCGCCCTGCGCGCTTCTCGAAGCGGCGCGGGAACAGTTTTCGGAATATCTCGCGGGAACGCGCCGCGGGTTTTCTCTGCCGCTCGCGGAGAACGCGGGAACTCTCTTTCGCGCCCGCGTGCGCGCGGCTCTGCTCGCGATCCCTTACGGCGAGACGCGCGGATACGGCGAACTCGCCGAGGCGCTCGGCGCTCCACGGGCGGCGAGGGCGGTCGGGGCGGCCTGCGGAGCGAATCCGCTGCTCGTCGTGGTGCCGTGTCATCGCGTCGTCGGCGCCGGCGGAGCGCTCACGGGCTACGCGGGAGGACTCGCGCTGAAGCGTTCGCTACTCGAACACGAAGCGCGATTCGGGGAAAGTTCCCGCCGAGGTTTCTGAAACACGGATTGAACGGATAAAAACGGTTTTTTCCCTCTAAGCTCTCACCCCTCAGCTTTTTCTTTCAACGCAAAGAACGCAAAGAAAACCGCGAAGTTAAAGGAAGTAAAAAAAGTTTGAACCGGGAAGGAACGGAGAAGCGGCGTCCCGCCGCTTCTTCAGTTGAGAATTGAAAGTTGAAAATTGAAAATTTGAACCGGGAAGGAACAGAAGAGAAAGAAGAATTATCCACTATCCATTATCCACTATCCACTGATCCGTCCCTCTCACCCCTCAGCTCTCAGCTTTCCGCTATCCGCCAACGGTCGGCTGTCCGCTACCAGACCGCGCCGGGCCAGTTCGTCTGGCTCCACGCGTAGGCGCGGGCGACGTCGCGACCGAAGAGCGGGCCGCGATAGACGAGCCCGGTATAGATCTGAACGAGCGCCGCGCCTTCCGCGAAAAAGCGGTCCGCGTCCTCGCCCGAGCAGATGCCGCCGCAGCCGATGACGGGGAGCTTTCCGTCCGTCGCGCGGACGACGTAGCGCACGACGTCGAGCGAGCGGCGGGCGAGCGGCGCGCCGGAGAGGCCGCCCTTCTGGGGAGCGTCCTTGAGCGCGGCGGGGCGGGAAGTCGTGGTGTTCGTGGCGATGATGCCCGAAAATTCCGTTTCGGCGACGACGGAAAGCACGTCGTCGATCTGCGGGAACGTGAGGTCCGGAGAAATCTTGAGCAGAAGCGGGAGCGGCTTTTCTCCGGTGCGGGCGGCGAGCTCGCGGTTTTCGCGCCGCAGCGCGCCGAGCAGCTCGACGAGACGGGAACGCTCGTGCAGCTCGCGCAGGTTCGGGACGTTCGGGCAGCTCACGTTCACGACGACGTAGTCCGCGTGCGGCGCGACGAGCCGGAACGTGTTCAGATAATCCTCGGCCGCGTTTTCCATCAGCGTCACTTTGGACTTGCCGATGTTCACGCCGAGCGGGCAGACGCGCGCGCCTTTCTTGGGGCCGGAGGCGAGGCGACGGGCGATTTCCTCCGCGCCGTCGTTCGGGAAGCCCATGCTGTTGATCGCGGCCTCCTGTTCGGGAAAACGGAACATGCGCGGCTTCTCGTTCCCGCCCTGGGAATGGAACGTGACCGTGCCGACTTCGACGTGCCCGAAACCGAGCGCTCCCGCGGCGGTCCACATGCGCGCCTGCTTGTCGAAGCCCGCGGCGAGCCCGACGCGGTTCGGGAACTTCAGTCCGAAAAGCTCCACGGGCTTCTGCTCGGGAACGTTGCGCGCGGTCAGATTGAAGCGGCGCATCAGCGCCGAAAGCGGTTTCGCCGCGGCGAGCCCGCGCAGGGCGAGATAGCCGAGCTCGTGCGCCTTTTCGACGTCGCCGTGAAACGGGAAACCCTTGCGGAAAAGAATCGGGCGAATCCAATTTTCGTAAAGATAGTCCATGGTCTTTTTATCCTTATAAATTCTGCGGGAAAATATAATTTCGGGAAGCGCTCCGCGCAACGAGGAACTGATAGCGGATGACGGAAAGCTGAGAGATGAGGGCTTAGAGCTTAGAGGGAAAAAAAGCTTAGAGCTGAGGGCTTAGAGCTTAGAGGGACGGATCAGTGGATAGTGGATAATGGATAGTGGATAATTCTTCTTTCTCTTCTGTTCCTTCCCGGTTCAAATTTTCAATTTTCAACTTTCAATTCTCAACTGAAGAAGCGGCGGGACGCCGCTTCTCCCGAGAAAAAACTTCTTTTTACTTCTATGACTTCTAGTAAAAAAAAAGATGAGAGCTGAGGGGTGAGGGCTTAGAGGGAGAAATCCGTTTTCATCCGTTCCATCCGTGTTTCATTTTCTTCTTTCATAAAAACCTTTTGCGTTCCCGCGCGTTGTTCGGGAAAATCGTCGGCATGAAACTGATGGTTTTGGACGGCAACAGCATCGTGAACCGCGCTTTTTACGGCGTGCGGCCCTTGTCCACGCGCGACGGAATTCCGACCAACGCCGTTTACGGATTTCTCACGATTCTGTCCAAGCTCCTCGACGAAAGCGCTCCCGACGCGCTTTGCGTGTGCTTCGACGTGCACGCGCCGACTTTCCGCCACGAAAAATACGCCGACTACAAGGCCGGGCGCCGTCCCATGCCGGACGAGCTTCGCCCGCAGATTCCGCTGCTCAAGGAAGTGCTCGCCGCGATGAACGTTCCCGCCTACGAGCTCGCCGGCTGGGAGGCGGACGACCTGCTCGGCACGATCGGCGCGCGCTGCGAGGCGGCGGGCTGGACCTGCGAAATCGTCACCGGCGACCGCGACAGCCTGCAGCTCGTTTCCCCGGGCGTGAGCGTGAAGCTCGTCGTCTCCCGCATGGGAAAAACCGAGACGAAGACGTTCACGCCGGAGACGTTTTACGAGGCCTACGGCTTCCCGCCCGCGCAGATCGTCGATCTGAAGGCGCTGATGGGCGATTCCTCCGACAACATCAAGGGCGTTCCCGGCATCGGCGAAAAGACGGCGGGCGAGCTGATCCGCCGATACGGCACGATCGAAAAAATCTACGCCGCGCCGGACGCGCTCGAAGTTTCGCCCTCCGTGAGGAAGAAACTCGAAGCGGGCAGGGCGAGCGCGTTCGAGTCGCACGATCTGGCGACGATACGCACGAACGCCCCCATCGATTTTTCTCCGGAAAAAAATCTGCGCCGCGAGCCCGACGTTCCCGCGCTCTACCGCCTTTTCAGAAAACTGGAGTTCTCCAAGCTGATCGCGAAATGGAAGCTCGCTCCCGCCGAAGGCGAGGCGGACGCGAACGCGGACCTGCCGCTGTTCGCCGCGGGAGCGCCGACGGACGCCGCCGCGCCCGTCGTTCCCGCCGAAACGCCCGTTCCCGCGCTCGCGGAGCTGCTCGCCGCCTGCGCGGAGGCGGATTTCGTCTGCGTCTCCGCGGACGTGCGGGCGTTCCCGGGATTTTCGGAGTTCGCGCTCGTCGCGGGAACGCGCGCGGCGCGGATCCGCGCCGCGGATTTTCCCGAAAGGGAATATCGGGATTTTCTCGAAAAATTCTTCGGCGCGGAGGTCAAAAAAGTCGCGCACGACGTGAAGTCGCTCATGCGCGCCTGCCTCGACGCGGGCCTGCCCTGCGGCGGCTTCGTGTTCGACACCGCGCTCGCCGCGTATCTGCTCGAGCCCACGCGCGCCGTGCCGCCGCCGGAGGGCGACGACGACGTCGCCCGCGCCCGCGCCGTGAAGGCGCTCCGCGACGCGCAGATTCCCGCGCTCGAACGCGAGGGCCTCGCGAAGCTCTACCGCGAAATCGAATTTCCGCTCTGCGCCGTGCTCGCGGAAATGGAGCACACGGGAATCGCCGTCGATCTCGCCGGGCTGCGCGCGTTTTCCGCCGAAATGGAGCGCCGCGGGAACGCCGCGCAGCGGGAAGTCTTCGCGCTCGCGGGAACGGAGTTCAATCTCAACTCGCCGAAACAGCTCGGCGAGACGCTTTTCGAAAAGCTCGGGCTTCCGTCCGGAAAAAAGACGAAGACGGGCTATTCCACGAACGCCGACGTGCTCAAGGCGCTCGAGCCCCTGCACCCGATCGTCGGAAAAATCGGCGAATACCGCCTTTTCTCCAAGCTCAAGATCATCGCCGACGGGCTGATCGCCGCCGTCGGCGCGGACGGCCGCGTGCGCACCACCTTCAACATGACGAGCACGGCGACCGGGCGCCTCAGCTCCTCCGAACCCAACCTGCAGAACATTCCGACGCGCGGCGAGCTCGGGAACGAACTGCGCGGAATGTTCGTCGCCGCGCCCGGGAACGTGCTCGCCGACGCCGACTATTCGCAGATCGAGCTGCGCGTTCTCGCGCACGTTTCCGGCGACGAGGCGATGCGCGACGCGTTCCGCAAGGGCGAGGACATTCACGGCGTGACCGCGTGCCGCATCTTCCGCGCCGAGCCCGAGCAGATCACGCCGCTGATGCGCCGCCACGCCAAGGCGGTGAATTTCGGCATCGTGTACGGAATCGGCGAGTTCTCGCTCGCGCAGGACCTCGGCGTCACGCGCCGCGACGCGAAGCGCTACATCGAAAACTATCTCGAAAAATATTCCGGCGTGCGCGACTACATGAAGAGCGTCGTCGAAAAGGCGAAGGCCGACGGCTTCGTCTCCACGCTGCTCGGCCGCCGTCGCGCCATGCCCGAGCTTTCTTCCTCCAATCACAACGTGCGCGCGTTCGGCGAGCGCGTCGCGCTCAACGCGCCGATTCAGGGCACGGCGGCGGACATCATCAAAATCGCGATGCTGCGCGTGCACGCGCGCCTGAAGAAGGACGTTCCCGCCGCGAAGCTCGTGCTGCAGATTCACGACGAGCTCCTCGTCGAGACTCCCGCCGAGGACGCGGAAAAAGTCCGCCGTCTCCTTTCCGAGGAAATGTCCGCCGCGTTCCCGCTCGCCGTCCCGCTCGTCGCCGAAGCCGCTTCCGGCGCTTCCTGGGCCGAAGCGAAGTGAGCGGAGGGCGGAGGGCTTAGAGCTGAGAGCTGAGGGGTGAGAGCTTAGAGGAACGGATTAGTGGATAGTGGATAATGGATAATGAATAATTGAGTGTTCAAAGTTTTTGCCGCGGCAAAAACACAGTGAGAACTATCAGTTATCCATCATCAATTATCCATTGTTCTTTGTTCCTTCCCGGTTCAAATTTTCAACTTTCAACTTTCAATTCTCAACTGAAGAA
>JBJEVP010000204.1:0-1933 GCA_051884475.1 Candidatus Spyradosoma sp. | reverse complement strand
AAGCTTTCCCGCAAATGGCACTGCTTTCGGTCAGAAATCTTTCGCTCCGGTTCGGCGGGCCGTCGCTGTTCGACGACGTTTCCTTTCAGGTCGAGCCCGGCGAGCGCGTCTGCCTCATCGGGCGCAACGGCGCGGGGAAAAGTTCCCTGCTCAAAATCGTCGCGGGAACGCTCGAGCCGGACGCCGGCGAAGTCGCGCTCGCGCGCGGGTCGCACGTCGCCTATCTCGCGCAGGAAGTGCCCGCCGAAATCGCGGGAACGGTGCGCGACGTCGTGCTGAGCGGGCTCGGCGAGGCGGGAGAAAAAATCCGCGCCTGCGAGACGCACGACACGGAAAAGTATTCCGAGGCGGAGCTCGACGCGATTTTCCGCTGGCTCGAGGAGAACGCCGCGTGGAATCTCGCGAGCGCGGCGGACGCGATGATCTCCAAGGTCGGCGCCGATCCCGCGCTGCCGTTCGCCTCGCTCTCCGCGGGAATGAAGCGCCGCGTGCTGCTCGCGCGCGAGCTCGTTTCCGCGCCCGACGTGCTCGTGCTCGACGAGCCGACGAACCATCTCAACATCGCCGCCGTCGAATGGCTCGAGGAATTTCTCCTCGCGTGGCGCGGCGCGATTCTTTTCGTCACGCACGACCGCCGTTTTCTGCGGAAGATCTCCACGCGCATTCTCGATCTCGTGGGCGGCGTCGTCACGTCCTGGGACTGCGATTACGACACGTATCTCGCGCGCCGCGAAGAGCTCGACGCCTCCGTCGCCGCGAACAACGCGGAGTTCGACAAGCTGCTCGCGCGCGAGGAAGCCTGGCTGCGCCAGGGCGTGAAGGCGCGCCGCTGCCGCAACGAAGGCCGCGTGCGCGAGCTCAAGAAGCTCCGCGAAATCCGCGCCGCGCGCCGCTCCGCCGTCGGGAACGTCCGCGCGGCGATTTCCGAAGGGGAAAAATCCGGCGCGAAGGTCATCGTCGCCGAACACGTCTCGCACAGCTGGAACGGCGTTCCCGTGATCCGCGATTTCTCGACGACGATCATGCGCGGCGACCGCGTCGGCGTCATCGGGCCGAACGGCGTCGGCAAGACCACGCTGCTGAAGATTCTGCTCGGCGAGCTCGCGCCCGACTCGGGAACGGTCGCGCACGGCACGAACCTGCAGATCGCGTATTTCGACCAGCTCCGTTCGCAGCTGCGCGAGGACAGGACGCTCGCGGAAAACCTCGCGGGCGAAGGCGCGGACACCGTTTCCGTCGGCGGGAAGACGCGCCACGTCATCAGCTATCTCGGCGATTTCCTGTTCACGCCCGACCGCGCGCGCTCGACCGTCTCGATGCTCAGCGGCGGCGAACGCAACCGCCTCCTGCTCGCGAAAATCTTTCTCAAGCCCGCCAACGTGCTCGTGCTCGACGAGCCGACCAACGACCTCGACCTCGAGACGCTCGACCTGCTCGAAGAGCTTCTCGGCGACTTCGACGGCACCGTGATTCTCGTGTCGCACGACCGCGAATTTCTCGACGACGTGACGACGAGCCTCGTCGTCTTCGAGGGCGACGGATTCCTGCGCGAGTTCGTCGGCGACTACGACGCGTGGCGGAAGACGCATCTCGCCGAAACCGTCGCGAAGAGCGTTCCCGCCGCCGCGCCGGAAAAACGCTCCGCGGACGTGCCCGCCGTTCCCGAGCCGAAAAATCCGCCGTCGAAGAAAAAGCTTTCCTACAAGGAGACGCGCGAGCTCGAGGCGCTCCCGCAGAAGATCGACGCGCTCGAGACCGAGCAGAAGACGCTTTCGGAAAAGCTCAACGACCCGGATTTCTACCGCGATCCCGCCGCCGTGCGCGACGTGAACGCGCGCCTCGCCGCCATCGACGAGGAACTCCTCTCCGCCCTCGAGCGCTGGGAGGAACTCGAATCCCGCCGGGCGTGAACGCTCACTCCGGCGGCAGGGCG
>JBJEVP010000203.1:0-1940 GCA_051884475.1 Candidatus Spyradosoma sp. | reverse complement strand
GCGCGCGCTCACGCGTCGGATTCGAGCTCGAGCGAGAGCGCTTCCCAGGATTCGTAGGCGGCGGCAATCTCGCGCTTCACGGCGTCGTAGCGCGCCATGTCGGACTTCACCGCCTCGCCGTCGCGCGAGAAGAAATCCGGCGCCGCCATCTTTTCCTCGAACGCGGCCTGCTCGGCTTCGAGCGCAGCGATGCGCTCCTCCGTCTCGCGGATTTTCTTGCGGACGGGCGCGAGGCGCTTCGCGCGTTCCGCCGTGGCGCGGCGGCGTTCCCGCGGGTCGTCCGCCGAAGGCTTTTTCGCGGAGGCGGAAGCGGCGGCGGAGAATCTTTCGCGTTCCCGCGAGCGCTCGTCCGCGGTCGCCGCGAGGTAGTCGCTGACGTTCCCGAGAAAGACGCGCAGGCCGTGATTCTTCACCTCGACGACCTTCGTCACGAGCGGGTCGAGAAAATCGCGGTCGTGCGAGACGACGACGAACGTTCCCGCGTACTGCCGCAGCGCCTGCGCGAGCACGCTTTTCGAGCGCATGTCGAGGTGGTTCGTCGGCTCGTCGAGGACGAGGAAATTGAACGGGCGCAGCAGCATCCGCGCGAGCGCGAGCCGGTTGCGCTCGCCGCCGGAGAGCACGCCGACGGGCTTGAACACGTCTTCGCCGCGGAAGAGAAACGCGCCGAGGAGCGTGCGCAGGCGCGTCGTGCCGAGCCCGGCGGCGACGTCGTTCACGGTCGTGAGCACGTCGAGGTTCGGGTCGAGCTCCTTCGCCTGGTGCTGCGCGAAATAGGACACGGCGACGTTGAGCCCCTCGGCGCGCGTTCCCGCGCTCGGCGGCTCGACGCCCGCGAGCAGGCGGATCAGCGTGGACTTGCCCGCGCCGTTCACGCCGACGACGGCGATGCGGTCGCCGCGCTCGATCCTGAAATTCACGCCGCGCAGCACGCGCACGTCGCCGTAGTCCTTGCGGACGTCCTTCAGCTCGAGCACGACCTGCCCGCTCTGCGGCGCGGGCGGGAACGCGAACGCGATCTGCGAGTCGTCCTCCTCCTCGAACTCGACGCGCTCGATCTTTTCGAGCTGGCGGATGCGCGACTGCACCTGCGCCGCCTTGGTCGCCTTCGCGCGGAAGCGCTCGATGAACTCCTCCGTCTTCGCGATTTCGCGCGCCTGGTTCCGCGCGGCGCGGCGGAGCGCTTCGCGGCGTTCCCGCGACGTCTTTTCGAAATAGGAATAATCGCCGTTGTAGATTTCGAGCCGCCCGGCGGAGAGCGCGAAGATCTTCCCGCAGACCGAATCGAGGAACGCGCGGTCGTGCGAGACGAGCATCACCGCGCCCGCGTAGCGCGAGAGCCAGCCCTCGAGCCAGTCCTGCGACTCGATGTCGAGGTGGTTCGTCGGCTCGTCGAGCAGCAGCAGCGTCGGCTCGCGCAGGAGCAGTTTCGCGAGCGCGATGCGCATCTGCCAGCCGCCGGAAAACTCGCCCGTGTCGCGCTCCATGTCGCTCTGCGCGAAGCCGAGCCCGTGCAGAATCGTCTCGACGCGGGAACGCAGGCGCGCGGCGTCGGCGTCTTCGAGGCGGCGCTCCATGTCGGCGATGAGCCCGAGCGCGTCGCGGTAGGCGTCGGAATCCGGCGGGAGCGTCTGCAGCTCGGCGTCGGCGGCGGCGAGCTTCGCGCGCAGGGAGACGATGTCCTCGAAGGCGCTTTCGACCTCGGCGACGAGCGTCTTTCCGTGCGTCTCCAGCCCGTCCTGCGGGAGATAGCCGACGGTGGCGTTCTTCGCGGCGGCGAGCGTTCCCGCGTCGTAGTCCTGCACGCCGGCGAGAATCTTGAGCAGCGTGGACTTGCCCGCGCCGTTGGAGCCGACGAGGCCGATGCGCTCCCGCGCGCCGATGCTCGCGGAAACGCCGTCGAAGAGCACCCGCGGGCCGTAGCGCAGCCGAATGTCGCT
>JBJEVP010000202.1:0-1955 GCA_051884475.1 Candidatus Spyradosoma sp. | reverse complement strand
GAAAAGGAGGGCGACCGTCCCGGTTGCCCTCGAAAATCCTTTCTTCGCAAATTTTCCCCGCGGATTTCGCGGATTTTTTCTCTGACTTCCTGATCCCGTGAGCCTTTTTCAGGCGTCTTCGTTCGGGCGGGCGGGGCGGAGCGGCTTGCACACGAGCGGGAACGTGATCGAGCGGGCTTCCGCGTAGTAGTTCAGCGCCGCTTCCGTAGCCGCGCGCACGAGCGTCGCCATCGGCACGCCCGTCTCGTCCTCGAACTCCCGAATGCGGCTCATGAAATCGTCGTCCACGCGAATGCACATTTGGGAACTTTTCTTCGGTTTCATGCCCTCCATTGTCGTGCAAACGCGGGCAAAGCGAAACATCTCTATTGCAATGTTTGAATATTTAAGCAATATATTGCATTGCAATTCCTTAACCCGAATTCCCTGAAAACCATGAAAAACTCAAATCCTCGTTGCGTTCCCGCAATCCTCAAAACCGCCGCGCTCGCGGCAATTCTTGCCGTTCCCGCCGCGCCCGCGTTCGCGCAGGAGTATGCTTCCGCAGAGGAGATCCCGTTCTTCGAAAACGAAAACGCGTCGTGGAAGACCGCCTTTGCCGTCAACGCGTTCTACGCCAAAGCGCAGGAATACTCCTTCGGCGACGAATGGGAAAAGACGGACCTTTACGGCATGGATTTCCGCATGTCGTGGGAAAACGATAAAGCGTTTTCAAAAGAGTCACGTCTCATGCCTGAAATTTATGCGCTCGGAAGCGTCGCATTCGGAGGTGAAAGCGACATCACGACGCTCCTCCAGCTCGCTGCGGGCGCGAATGTTCATTGGCGCGTTTCGGAGTCATTTTCGCTGTTCGCGGGCGGGCGATTCGGTTTGGGATGGACGACGCTCAGCGAACCCGACAACGGCGACGGCGGTCTTCTTTACGGCATCGGTTGTGGGTGCGTCTTCAAGCTCACGCGAAACAGTTCGATTACGGTCGGAATCGACTACGTTCATCTGGACGCAAATCCGAGCAAGGATTTTCACGGATACGAAATCGAAAGTCCCGAGCCGGAATATCTGATGTTCTCGCTCGGATATAAAATCTCGCTCTGATCGTGAAAAATTTTCTGCACATCATTCCCGTTTCGCTCTTCGCATTGGGAGCGGCGGGAACGCTTTGCGGCTGCGCGACGCTGTTCTGCGGCACGAGCGAAGAAGTCCGAATCGACTCGATGCCGTCCGGCGCGAGCGTTTTTCTCAACGGAAAAAACGTCGGGCAGACGCCGCTGAAAGTGGAGCTCGACCGCGACACGCATCCGCTGATCGTGCTCAGCCAGGCGGGTTTCCCCGATACGCGCGTCCGGATTGATTGGAACGTGAATCCCGTCGTGCTGACGGACGTGTTCACCGCGCCGCTTTTTCTGTTGGGATTTCCTCTCGCGGAAATCATCTACGACGTGCGCTCGGGCGCGGCCTGTTCCTACGCGGAAGACGACATCGTCGTGCCTCTGCTTCAGCCGGGCGAAACGGAACTCAAACCTTACGACGACAATGTCATCCTCACGAACTTCAAGAATTAAGGCGGGCGCGGCGCTTGCGACGGCGGGAACGTTGCTCGCGTTCGCGAGCGGCTGCGCGACGATCTGGTGCGGCACGCAGGAAGGCGTCGAAATTCGGACGAAAGGCGTCCGCGCGGACGTTTTCGTGAACGGCGATTTCGTCGGGAAAACTCCGCTCGAAATCGAGATGGACGTGCAGAGCCCGCAATATGTGGTGCTGAAAGCAAAAGGCTACGCGGACACGAACGTTCGGATTGCACAGGAAACGAGTTTGGCGCTCATGACGAACTTTCTCACGGGGCCGATCGCGCTGTTCTGCTTCCCGCTCGACGCGCGGGCGGGAGCGACCGCGACTTTCTCGGAAAACGAAATCGACGTGCCGCTGCTGCGTCCGAACGAAAACGAGAAGGCGTT
>JBJEVP010000201.1:0-1967 GCA_051884475.1 Candidatus Spyradosoma sp. | reverse complement strand
CGGAGAGATTGACCTTCGCCGACGCGGTGATCCCGCGCATCGACGCGCCGTCGAACCCCTGCTCCGCGAACAGTTTCTCCGCCGCCGTCAAGATGCGTTCCCGCGTGCGGAGACTCTTTTCCCGTAAAACTGAACCTGCTTCGACCATGTCCGAAAAAAAATAGAACGAACGTTTTATTCTCTCTCCACAGTCTCGTCAATGTCTTTCTGCGGAGCATGTTCGCGGCCGCGCGGCAAAACGGACTTGTCCGGAGCGGGAGAATCTGCTTTTCTTCGCGTCCGTTTTCGCACGACGCGAAAAAAAAGACGACCGATTCGCCCGCACATGAAATTCCGTCCCGCATCAGAAGCCGTCGCGCTGCTCAACGAATGGAGCGTGTCGAAAACGCCGTTCCTGTTCTTCGTCGATTACGAGGGAAAACGCTGGTACGCCGCGCCTCTGGATTCGCTCGACCCGAGGATTTCCTACCGCATCCCGGGACGCGAAGGAGGAGAAGCGGCGGCCGCGGACGTTCCTTCCGCGAAGCCCCGCCCGCCGCACCGGATTCTCCCGCCCGCCTTCGAGGACTACTCGCGCGGCTTCGAAATCGTCCGCGCGGCCATCGCCGCCGGAGAAACCCGACTCGTCAATCTCACGTGGCGCGTACCGTTCGAAAGCGCCTTTTCTCAGCGGGAACGTTTTCGACTCGGACGAGAAAAATACATGCTGATGGTCGAGGGCTTGTTTTCCGTGTTCTCCCCGGAACCTTTCGTGGAAATCGAAGGCGGGCGCATCGCCACGTTCCCGATGAAGGGGACGATTTCGACCTCGATTCCGAACGCGGCAGCGGTTCTGCTCGCCGATCCCAAGGAAGCCCGCGAGCACGAGGACAGCGTGAGCCTCATGCGCGACGACCTCGCCCGCGTCGCGGACGACGTGAAAGTCGTCCGATACCGCTACTGCGAAACCATCGCGGACGGAAAAATCATACAGACGAGCAGCGAAATCGCGGGAACGCTGAAGAGCGGACTGCGGGATCGCCTCGGAGACGTCCTTCACGCGCTGCTTCCGGGCGGCTCCATCACGGGAACGCCGAAAGCGGCGACGATCGATGTCATCCGTCGGGCGGAGGCGTTTCCGCGCGGATTCTACACCGGCGTGTTCGGCGTTTTCGACGGAGCGAAACTTCAGACCTCGGTGATGATCCGTTTTCTCGGCTACGGGGAGAACGGCGAAAAGTTCTTCTTCGGAGGAGGAGGCGTCACCGCCGACAGCACGCCGGAAAGAGAATATCGGGAACTCCTGCTCAAAGCCGATGCCACCGTCCTTCATTGAAACGATCCGCATCGAGAACGGAGAAGTCGTCGATCTGGAGCATCATCAGGCGCGGTTCGACTCGACGCGCGCGGAATTTTTCCCCGGCGCCCGAAGACTGCTTCTCGCGGACGTTCTGCCCTCGGATTTTCCGCGAATCGGGTGCGTCAAATGGCGCGTGCTCTACGGAGAAACCGTCGAAGACTCCCGCGCCGAATCCTACGTCCCGAGAAAAATCCGCACGCTGAGAATCGTCGAAGCCGATTTCGATTACGCGCGGAAATCCGCCGACCGCCGCGAGCTCGACGCCTGCTTCGCCCGGCGTGGGAACGCGGACGAAGTCCTGATTTCCAGAAACAGGATGCTGACCGACGCCACCTTCGCGAACGTCGCGCTCGAAATAGGCGGCCGCCTGCTCACGCCGCGTCGGCCGCTGCTGAAAGGCACCTGCCGGGAACGCCTTCTGCGCGCGGGCACGATCACGGAAGCGGATCTTTCGGCCGCCGACGCGTTCCGCGCCGAACGCGTCGCCATCTTCAACGCGATGCTGCCGCTCGGAGAAATTCTGCTTCCCGCGTCGGCGATGCTCGAAGCATGACCGCGGGAGCGCGCGAGAGACGGCGGCGGAAAAGTGACGGGCGGCGAAGCCGCGGCGCTCACGGATTGCCGAACG
>JBJEVP010000200.1:0-7604 GCA_051884475.1 Candidatus Spyradosoma sp. | reverse complement strand
AGCCCCGGAGGGGCGGAATTGATCAGCGTAGGGCAAGCGAACTCGTTCGCGCGGCCCTACGAAAACCGTACAGGAAAAAATGCGCTCTGAAGGAGCGCGATTGAAAATACGCTGCACGACCGCGAGGGCGTTCCCGCAATCGCGCACTTACAGCGCGCGTCGTGTTTTCGCCGTTTACGTAGGGTTGAAACCCTACGCTGGGCAATCGTCGCCCCTTCGGGGCTCGCGGATTGCGGATTCCTCGCGGGAACGCCCCGGAGGGGCGAAACAAAAGTAACCCCATGCGCGACGCGCAGCGCGCGCTTGGGGAGCGTTCCGCACACCGACCGCGCCTGAAAGGCGCAACCGCTCGGAGCTCCGTTCCCGCAGGGGCAGTTGCGCCTTTCAGGCGCGGGTTCTTTTGGAGCCGCCGCCCCAAGCGGCTTCCGCCGCATGGGGTTATTCTTGTTCCGCATTTCATGCGGATTCCTCACGGGAACGCTTCCGGTGAAGCGACTTTCCAGTCGCTTTCTGAAATCCCTGAAAAGGAAATCTCCTTAGAAGAAGATCCCGGATGCGACTAGAAAGTCGCTTCACCCCAAGGGGCTCGGGAACGCGAAAAAAAACCTCCTCCGCCCTAAGGACGGAGGAGGAAACACATGAAAAAACCAATTACAACAGCTTGTGATTGGAAATTGTTTACTTGCGGTCGATCCAGCGCGACATCGACTTGACGGTCCAAGTTTCCTTGTTCCCGTCGATGAGCGTTTCGACGACGTCGCCGACGCTCTTGCCGATGAGGGCCTGCGCGAGCGGCGTTTTGTAGGAAAGTATGTTCTCCTCGGGGTTGGAGTCCCAGGCGCCGAGAATCGTGTAGACCACGGAGGAGCCGTTCGCGGGAACGAGTTCGACGACGGAGCCGACGCCGACCTTGTCCGTCGGAGTGTCGGAAAAGTCCGTGACGTGCGCGCGCTCGAGCTCGGATTCGAGCAGTCCCTTGCGGGCGAGCAGCGTTTCCTGGTCCTGGCGCGCCATTTTGTATTCGGAGTTTTCCTTGAGGTCCCCGTGTTCCTTCGCAATCGCGATGGCTTCCTTGTTCGCGGGAATCTGCACCTTGATGATGTCCTCGAGCTCGTTGCGGCGTTCCTGCAGCGACCATTCGGAAACGATGAGCGCGTTGGAGACTTCCGGCTCGCTGTCTTCGGCGCTTCCGCCGGAAAGCAGAGACTGAATGCGCGGATAAATCTTGATGAAGCGGGCGAGGAGGGACTTCTTCGTCAGCGGCTCGAAGCCCTGATTGAGGTTGAGCGCCTGAGCGAGGTCGCGCGCGATTTCCTCGTTCGCGTCCTCGAGCAGATCCGGAATCAGCCCGTAATCGTCGCTCAGGTCCTCCGCGAGCTGAATGCGGCGGTTCGTCGTGGACATGACGGCCTCGCGGTCGATCGCATAGAGAATCGCGCTGAGGAGACGGTGCGTCATCAGCGGACGGACGATTTTCTGATACTTGCGGGAATTGCGGTTCTTGATCACCCAGCAGAGCACCGGGCTGCGGAGCGCCTGCCCGTCGAGCCATTCCTGGAGCTTGCGGGTGAGGAGCTTGTCTTCGCCGCGGTCCACGAGGAACGTCACGCACTCGCCGGTGAATTTTCCGGTGCTGTCCTCAAGGAGCTTCAGCGTGACGTTCTTCCATTCGCCGTTTTCCGCATAGACGCGGGAAAGCAGGTCGAGAAGGCGCTTCAGGCACGCGGGCGTCTGCGGGATCTGCTGCGCGACTTCGTTCAGCTCTTCGGGAGAGCAGGAAAGAATGACGGACTTCGAGGTCGGCTCGAGGGAATCCACGTCTTCCTTGAAGAAGCGGCAAAGGTCGTTGCGCACCCAAAGCCCGTAGAGGCATTCCGCCTTCGAGAGTCGCTTCGCCGCCTTGATCGCGTCCGTCAGCTCCTCGAAGATCTTGTGCAGATCCTCGACGATCTCGGGGTCGCTCGCCTTGTAGTGGTGAAGCGGCTGCGGCATCGACGGATCGGACTGCGGGAGCTCGTCGCCCGTCTTGACGGACGAGAACTGGAAAAGTTTCTCCGCGAGAAGAATCTTCTTCTTCGGATTCTTGTTGCGGTAGTATTCTTCGAGAATTTCGCGCTCGGGGCTGACTTCGTCGTCCTTGTCGCGGAGCTCGAATTCGCCTTCCTTCTTGGCGGGAACGCCCACGGAAGGATCCTTCTGCAGAAGCTTCTTCGTCGCCGTCCACCATTTCTTCATCTTGGCGGGACCGAGCAGGCGCGTGAGCACGAGTTCGATTTCCGTCGCCGTCATCTTGTGGTCGGGAGCGACCGCGAGAATCTCCTTCACGAGCTGAACGGGTTCGTTCTTGACGAGCTTTTCGATCGCGGCGGCGTCCGTATGCTTGCGGACGAGCAGGTGGTTTTCCGGAAGAATTTCAAGTTTGTCCACGCAGAAGCCGGGATCCATGCGGTGACCGGTCTTTCCGACTTCGGGGAAATCGACGAGAATGCGCTCCGCGGCGGGATCGTAGCCGGTGATTTTTCCCAGGCCCCACGCGCGATGCATGCAGTAAGCCCCGACCTTCATCGCCTCCAGCTTTTCGCGGACGGACGAAAGTTCGGGATTCTTCGAAATCAAAGCGTCAATTTCTTCGGTGGTCATAAAACTTCGGGCATTAAATCACGGTTCCGCGCGGGAACGCAAATCTTTTTCGCCTCGGGGCGGAGCCGCCGCGTGCGCGCGCCCGCCCGGACGAGGAACGTTCGGAAAAAAATTCATCGTCCGGCGGGCGTCGTTGCGCCGACTTTCCGCCGCTCAGCGACGGTCGCAGTCGCAGCAGCCGCAGGAACAGCCGCCGTCCTCGTCGTCGCAGCAGCCTCCGCAGGAGGAGGAACAGCCCGAGGCTCCGGCGCAGCCCGCCGAAATCTCGTGCTCCGTCGCCGCGCGGACGCCCTTGACCTCCACGTCGAAAAACAGCGTCACTCCCGCAAGCGGGTGATTTCCGTCGAGTCTGATTTTTTCTCCCGTCACGCCCGCGACCGCGAACGCGTGCACGCCGCCCTGCCCGTCCTGCGCGTGAAAACGCATTCCGGGCTCGATCGTTCCCGCGAACTCCACCGCCGAACGCGGCACTTCGATGATCAGCGCGGGATCGACGACCCCGTAGCCTTCCTCCGGCGCCACTTCCACGCGCTTTTTGTCTCCGACGCCGAGCCCCTCCATCTCCTTTTCCAGCCCGGAAATGATGTTGCCCGCGCCGTGAAGATATTCCAGCGGCGCGCGGCCGTCGGACGTGTCGAGGACTTCGCCGTCCTTGTTCGTGAGCGTGTAGTCGAAGGCGACCACCGTGTTTTTCGCGATTTTCATAGCGCCGGACACTATACCCCGCTTCGTCCCGCCCTTCAAAGAATTTTTGCGTTCCCGGGAAAGCACTTCTTTTGGAGCCGCCGCCCTTGTTCCGCATTTCATGCGGATTCCCCGCGCAAGCCGAAGGAAGACAGGACGAAAGAGTCCGGTTCGCGGGAACGTTTCCGGCGGAGCGACTTGGCTCCACCGGAAAGAACTTTCTTTAACTTCCTTTGACTTCGCGGGCTTCCTTTGCGTTCTTCGCGTTGAAAGAAAACCTTACGCGCTTCGCGCGGTGATGGAATCCGTTTTCATCCGTTCAGTCCGTGTTTCAGAAACCGCAGTAAGAACCATCAGTCGTCCGCCATACGTCATTCATCGACGAGTCCGCGGCGCGGCGGCGAGGGAATTTCAATTTGAAAGCGTTCCCGCGAACTGCGAGAATCGGGCGCATGAAAATCGAAATCGACCGCCCTTTGGACATGCACCTGCATCTGCGCGACGGCGCGATGCTCCGCCTCGTCGCGCCGCACACGGCGCGCGACTTCGCGGGCGCGGTCGTGATGCCGAATCTCGTGCCGCCCGTCGATTCCGTCGGCGCGATGCGCGACTATCGTTCCCGCGTGCTCGCGGCGGCGGGAACGCCCGAGGAAAAATTTTCTCCGCTGATGACGATTTTCCTGAAAAGGCAGACGCCCGCCGAGCTCGAAGCCGCCAAGGCCGAGCCCGGATTTTTCGCGATGAAGCTCTATCCCGCGGGAGCCACGACCAATTCCGACGGCGGCGTGCGCGATTTCGGCGAAGCCGAGCCGACGCTCCGCGCGATGGAGGCGCTCGGCATTCCGCTGCTCGTGCACGGCGAAAGCGGCGGCTTCGTCATGGACCGCGAGACGGAATTTCTCCCCGTCTATCGCGATCTGGCGCGGCGCTTTCCGAAACTGAAAATCTGCATGGAGCATATTTCGACGGCGGCGGCGCTCCCGCTGCTCGACGAGTTCGAAAACCTCTTCGCGACCGTCACGCTGCACCACCTGCTGTTCACGCTGGACGACGTGGCGGGCGGGCTGCTCGCGCCGCACCTTTTCTGCAAGCCGATCGTGAAGCGCCCCGAAGACCGCGCCGCGCTGCGCGAGGCCGTGTTCCGAGGGCATCCGAAGCTCATGTTCGGGAGCGATTCCGCGCCGCACCCCGTCGCGAAAAAGGAATGCGCCGCCGCCGCGGGCGGAATCTACTATGCGCCCTTCGCCCTGCCCGCGCTCGCGCGGCTTTTCGCCGAAAACGATGCGCTCGACAGGCTCGGCGACTTCGTCGGCGGGAACGCGCGGCGCGTCTGGGGGCTGCCCGCCGCGACGGAGAAAATCGTGCTCGAAGATGCTCCGCAGAGCGTTCCCGAGTTTTTCGAGGGAGAAGACGGCGTCCGCGTCGTGCCGCTCTTCGCGGGAACGGAAATCGGCTGGAGGAGAGCGTAATCCGGACGCCTCCGCCCCCGAACGCGTTCCCGCGAGCGGGCCTCACTCTCCGGAAGAGGAGTCGCCGAAGACGGCGGAAACGTAATTTTCCACGGAGAAGGGCTGCAGGTCTTCGGGCTTTTCGCCGAGGCCGACGTAGTAGATCGGAATGTGCAGTTCGCGCCAGATGCCGACGAGCGCGCCGCCGCGCGAAGTGCCGTCGAGCTTCGTGACGATGAGCCCGGTGAGGTTGAAGGCCTCGTGGAAAATCTTCGCCTGTTCGATGGAGTTGGAGCCGAGCGTGCCGTCCACCACGAGCCAGCGGTGATGCGGCGCGGAGGGATCGAGTTTCGCGACGACGCGCGAAAGCTTCTTCAGTTCCTCCATGAGGTGCGACTTCGTGTGCAGGCGCCCCGCCGTGTCCAGAACGGCGATGCGCTTTCCGCGGGAACGCGCCGCCTGCACGGTGTCGAAAGCGACCGCGGCGGCGTCCGCCCCGTGGCGTCCGGGCACGAGTTCGAGGTTCAGCCGCTCCGCCCACGCGGCGATCTGCTCGTTGGCGGCGGCGCGGAAGGTGTCGCACGCGCCGAGGATGACGGAATCGCCGTTCGCTTCGAAAAGGTGCGCAAGCTTCGCGGCGGTCGTCGTCTTGCCCGCGCCGTTCACGCCGACGAGAGCGATGATTTCGGGAACGCGGTCGGGCGCGGGAACGAATTTCGCTTCGGCGCCTTCGAGCGCGCGCGAAAGCACGCGGCGCCCGATTTCCGCCGCCGCGCGGCCGTGAAGGTCCTTGTCCTTGGCGTAGGCGGCGCGGATTTCGCCGAGTATTTCCTGCGCGGTCTCGACGCCGAAGTCCGCGCCGTAGAGCGCTTCTTCGAGCGCTTCGACGGACGCGGCGTCGAGTTTTTTGGAGAAAATTCCGCCGACGGCGCCGAACAGCTTCGCGGTTTTCCTGAAGCCGTCCCTGAACTTCTGAATGATGGATGCGAACACGAGGGAGAAAGTGAAATTAAAAATCGGATGCGGAAAGGAAAGGCGGGAACGCCGCGGTTCCGGACCTGCGGAAAGGCGGCGCCCGCCGCGTCATCTCTGCGCCTCGCGGAGCGGACGCGTGAGGTGCGCCTTCACGCGGTCGAGCACGCCGTTGACGAAGCGGTGAGAATCCTCGGTGGAGAAAATCTTCGCGAGGTCGATCGCCTCGTTGATGGAGACGATCGGCGGAATGTCCGTACGGTAGAGCAGCTCGTAGATCGCGAGGCGGAGAATCGCGAGATCGCAGCGCGCGATGCGGGCGAGCGTCCAGTTCTTCGCGCAGTCGGAAATGATTTCGTCGATGCGCGCGACGTGTTCGATCGTTCCCGAGGCGAGTTCCTCCGCGAACGCGTAATATTCGCGCGGCTCGCTCTGCCGCTCGAAGAAGTCGAAGAAGGCCTCCGGGAGTTTTTCCGCCTCGCAGGGGCTCGTGCCCCAGGCGTAGAGAAACTGCATCGCGGCGATGCGGTTCGCGCGGCGGCGCGAGATCTTCGCGGGAGCGGGCGTTCCCGCGGCGTCTTTTTTCGTTTCGGACGACATGAGAAAAATTCCTTTTCGCCGGTGCCCGGACTCAGTTTTTGTGGAACGGATTGTCGCCGCCGAGCGGAAATCCGCCGGGGCCGTCGTCGTCCTCGTCGTCGTCCTCGTCGTGCAGAAAATTGCTGCCGAAGATTTCCTCGTTGCGTTCCCGTTCGATGTCGTTGCGGTCGAGCTCCTCGAGGTAGCGCGCGAGCCGCAGCCCGGACGCGGCGATGTCGAGCGCGGCGAGCGCGAACTCCGCTCCGCGGTCGGTCGCGCCGAAGACGCGTTCGTCCGCCTGCGCCTCGTCGTTGGTGACGATGATGCCGTTGACGACGGGCACCTGCGTGTCGAGCCCGATCGCCTGAAGCGCTCCCGCCGTGGCGTGCGCGATGATTTCGTGATGCGGGGTTTCTCCAGCGATGACGACGCCGAGCGCGATGACGCAGTCGTAGTCGCCCGTGAGCGCGAGCATGTTGGCGACGTAGGGAAGTTCGTTCGCTCCGGGAACGCGGGTGACGTCTATTCCGCTCGCGGGAATCTTGGATTCGCGGAGTTTCTGCTGAACGCGGGAAACGAGATGGTCGACGTGCTTCGAATTGTAGCGGGAAGCGACGATCGCGAAGCGCAGATCGGAACGCGCCTCAGGCCTGTGTGTCGGTTTGTTTTTGCTCATAAAAAAATATCTCGGGAAAATTTCTCAAAAAACTCGGCGAATTTGAAAGAACGTTTTCAAAAAAAGAACGGGAACGAAAAGTTCAGGCCGGTTCCGGGCGTCGGCCGTTCTTCTGACGCCAGGACTTCCGCCAACCCGCCCGATGGTGGGCGATCCAATCGAACATAGCGCGCGAGTAGCCGACGTCGCAGCCGGCGCGCTCGCTCAGAAGCCATTTGTGACGCATGATCTCCTCGCGTTCGGCGACGACTTCGCGATACAGGCTGGACTGCGCCGCGACCGCCTGCGCGAGCTTTCGCGGAAGCGACTGCGCCGCGGGAACGGTCCGATTGCTGTCACTGCTGATTTGCATACTCCCTGCAATATGTCCCGAACGGCGTTTTTTTCAATCCCAAAAAACGCGAAGGGAAACGAGCGAAGATTTTTTCGCCCGGGCGGAAACTTTCAGCGCGCCGAAGCGGAAACGGCGGAGGACGCCGATCCCGCGCCCGGCTTGCGAGGCGCCGCCTTGCCATAGGCGAGGACGCGCTTGCCGTCCCAGCCGACGGCCTCGACGCGCGTCGCGCCTTCGGGGTAGATGACGAGCGTCGAGGAATTGTCCTTCG
>JBJEVP010000199.1:0-7611 GCA_051884475.1 Candidatus Spyradosoma sp. | reverse complement strand
CGCGGGCGTTTCCGCCGCCGCGAGCTGGACGAGTCCGATGGAAACTTTGTCGTTCTTCATGGGGCGCGGTTCATCCTTTCTTCACTTCGAAGCGGCGCATGACTTCCTTGGCGAGCGCGTCGTAGGCGAGGGCGCCGGAACCGTTCGGGTCGTAGTCGAAAATGGATTTGCCGTGGCTGGGCGCCTCGCCGAGGCGGATGGAGCGCGGGATCATCGCCTTGAAGACGAGCTGCGGGAACGCCTTCGTGACTTCCGCGACGACCTGGCGGGAAAGGTTCGTGCGCACGTCGAACATCGTCATCACGATGCCGCCGATGGTGAGGTCGGAGTTCACGCCGGCGTCGCGGATCTGCTCGACGACGTTGAGAATCTGGCTCAGACCCTCCATCGCGAGGTATTCGCACTGCAGCGTGATGAGCAGGTGGTCCGCCGCGGCGAGACTGTTCATCGAAAGCATGCCGAGCGCGGGAGGGCAGTCCAGGATGATCGCGCCGTATTTTCCGGATCTGCGGATCGGGGCGAGCACCGTCTTGAGGCGGGAAAGGTAGTTCTCGCGCTGGAGCAGCTCGGATTCCACCGCCGCCATGTCCACTTCGGAGGGAATGAGGTCGAGATTCGGCGTTCCCGTCGCGATGATCTTGTCCTTCGCCGCTTCGTCGCCCGTGAGCGCGCCGTAGAGGCTGGCGCCCTCCGTCTTCGGGACGCCGAGGGCGCTCGTCGCGTTCGCCTGAGAATCGAGGTCGACGAGGAGCACGGGAACGCCGCGGCGGGCGAGCCCGCAGGCGAGATTCACGGCGGTCGTCGTCTTGCCGACGCCGCCTTTCTGGTTGGCGATGGAGAAAATCTTTGTCATCTCCGCGAGATGATGAATTGCTTTCCGCGAAACGTAAAATGAAAAAAAAAGAACCGCGGGAACGCGCGGAGCGGCGGACTCCCGATTCTCGGCCACCGATTCCCGGCCGCGCGGTCCGCGTTCCTTTTTTTTGCTTTCGCTTCACGGGGGAAAGGGTTAAAGTTCAGCCACTTATGGTTGATATTCTGTTCTACCTTTTCGCGGCGCTGACGCTGGCGAGCGCGCTTCTGGTCGTGGTGAACCGAAAGCCCGTGAACTGCGTCGTCGCGATGATACTGACGATCGTCGGCGTCGCGGCGAATTTCTTTCTCCTGGACGCGCCCTTCCTCGCGACTTTGCTGATCATGGTCTACGCGGGAGCGGTCATCGTGCTCTTCCTTTTCGTGATCATGCTGATGGATCCGGACGTTCCCGCGCTGAAGCGGGGCTGGTTCGGGACGGCGCTGGGCGGAGCCGCGTTCTTCGCGCTGTGCGCGGCGGGAACGGTGTGGCTGTTCGGCTTTTCGGGAGCGGTTCCCGCGCTCGAGGCGGCGGCGGACGTTCCCGCGGAAATCGCCTACTCGAACGAGGCGACGGCGTTCGGCTGGCCGCTCTTCACGAAATACGTCGTGCTCGTCGAGGCCTCCGCGCTGCTGCTGCTCGCGGCGATGGTCTCCGTGTTCATGCTTCACCGCCGCCGCGGGAACGCCGGAAAGTGCGGCTGTTCCTGCGCCTGCGGCGTCGAGAAGAAATAACCTTTTCTGCTGAGAGGAAAAAATCATGACCTTATCGCATTTTCTGATTCTCGCCGGGCTGCTCTTCGGCGTCGGGCTGACGGGCGCCGTCGTGCGCCGCAACATCCTCGTCGTCTACATGTCGCTGGAAATGATGCTGACGGCGGCGATGCTCGCGCTGGTCGCCTTCTCCAAATACTGCAATCTGATGGACGGAGCGGTGTTCTGCTTCTTCGTGCTGACGATCGCGGCGGCGGAAGTCGCCGTGGGGCTGGCGCTCATCGTCGCGCTTTTCCGCAGGCTCAAAACGGTCGAGCTCGACGACCTTCAATCTCTGAAAAACTGATTTTCTTCCCGTCATGGACAACGAAACCCTGCTTCGCGTGATTCTGCTGACGCCGCTCGTCGCGGCGGTCGTTTCCGCGTTTTTCTTCCGGCGTTCCCGCGTCGTCGCTCCCGCGATTTCGGTCGCGGCGGCGGGCGTGATCATGGTCGCCTCGCTCGCGCTTCTGCTCGGGCTCGATCCCGAGAATCCGACGGCTTCGGCGACGCTTCCGGGCTTCGCTCTCGGCGGCTTCGCCGAACTCGAGACCATCGGGCTCTCGATCGACAAGAACGGCGCGGCGATGCTCTTCGTCGTGACCTTCGTCGCGTTCTGGATTCACGTCTTCTCCGTCGGCTACATGGACGACGACAAGGCGCGCGGGCGCTTCTTCGCGGGCCTGAGCGTGTTCATGTTCTCGATTCTGGGCATCATTCTCGCGAACAATCTGTTCATGACGTTCATCTTCTGGGAGCTCGTCGGCTTCAGCTCCTACATGCTGATCGCGCACTACTGCGACACGGACTACGCGGCGATGGCGTCGAAGAAGGCGTTCATCGCGAACCGCGTCGGCGACCTCGGCTTCCTCGTCGGCATCATCCTTTGCTACGCGCAGTACGGCACGACGGACTTCGCGGCGCTCGGGAAGCTGATCGCCGACGGCGAAATGACCTTCACCTCGATCGGGCTGCTGCTGATGTGCGGCTTCCTCGGAAAGTCCGCGCAGTTCCCGCTGCACGTGTGGCTGACGGACGCGATGGCGGGCCCGACGCCGGTCTCCGCGCTCATCCACGCGGCGACGATGGTCGCGGCGGGCGTGTTCTTCATGGTGCGCGTGTTCTTCCTGCTCACGCCGGAAGTGCTCACGACGATGCTCTGGCTCTGCGCGGGAATGGCCGCGCTCGGCGGGCTCTGCGCGCTCGGGCAGACGGACATCAAGAAGTCCCTCGCGTATTCGACGCTTTCCCACCTCGGCTTCATGGGCGCGGCGATCGGGCTCAAGCTTCCCGAGATCGCGCTGCTGCACATGGCGATGCACGCCTTCTTCAAGGCGACGCTGTTCCTCTGCGCCGGTTCCGTCATTCACGCCTGCCACCACGAGCAGGACATGACGAAGATGGGCGGTCTGCTCAAGAAGATGCCGCTGACGGCGGCGGCCTTCGTCGTCGCGGGGCTCTCCATTTCGGCGTTCCCGTGGTTCGCGGGCTGGTATTCCAAGGACATGATTCTTTCGGGCGCGTATCTCGCGGGCAACGTTCCCGCGTTCGTCGCCCTCGTGATCGCCGCGCTGGGCACGACGCTCTACGTCGGCCGCATGTTCGCGATGGTCTTCCTCGGCAAGGCGCACGGACACGGCGCCGAGCACGCGAAGGAATCCTCGCCGTGGATGACGGTCCCGCTCGTCGTGCTGGGCGTGATCTTCTCGCTCGGCGCGGGCTGGTTCCTCGCGGGAACGAACGGGCTTCCGTGGCTCGGCGGCAAGATGAACGCGCTGTTCCCGGCGAGCGCGACCGGCGTCTTCGCGCACGGCTACCATGATCTTCACGAAAGGCTCGCCCACGCGGGACTGGTTTCGCCGATGTTCCTGCTCGGCGTCGCGATCCTCGTCGTCGGTCTCGGGCTCGCGGTGTTCTTCTACCGCACCTCGACCGGCGAAGACAGGCTCCGCGAGCGTTCGCCCGCGCTCTACAAGGCGTTCGAATACCGCTACATGGACACGCTCTACGCCTGGTACGTCGCCAAGGTGCAGCAGCGTTTCGCGATGCTGGTCGCGCTCTTCGACACGGCGCTGATCAACATGCTCGCGGTGCGCGGCGTGATCGCGGGAATCCCCGCGATTCTCGGCAGCGTCTCCCGCCGCTTCGTTCAGAACGGGAACGGCGCCGTTCCCGTGTTCTGGATCGCGTTCGGCGCGCTCGTGATCGCCGCGGCGCTGATCTCCGGCGTTCTCTCGTAAAAAAATTTCAGGAAGGTTTCTCCGATGAATTGTTCTTCTGCACTTCTGCAAACCGCCGTCGCCGCGCCGCTCGTCGCGGCTCTGCTGATGGCGTTTTCCAAACGGCTTCCGTGCGCGGTCAGGAAAGTCGTCGCCGGGCTCGGTTTCGCCGTTCCCGCGGCGGTCGCCCTCGCGCTCTGCTTCGCCTTCGGCGACGCGCCCAAGGAAGGCGGCTACGCGTTTCTCTCGGGCTTCGAGGCGGTCGGCGTTCCCGAACTCGGCGTCTGGCTTCAGTTCGGGCTCAACGGGATCTCGCTTCCGCTGTTCCTGATGGCCGCCCTCGTCGGCCTCGCGGCGGGACTCCGCGCGATTTCGACGAAGGACGTGAAGCAGCCCGGGCTCTATTACGCGACGACGCTCGTGATGTTCGGCGGCGTGCTCGGCGTGTTTTCCTCGGTCGACGTCTTTTCGTTCTACGTCTTCCACGAGTTCGCGCTGATTCCGACCTTCATCGCGATTCTGATCTGGGGCGGCTTCGCCCGCAAGACGACCGCGATGACGATGGCGGTCTATCTGACGCTCGGCGCGATGGTCTCCCTCGCCGGCATGCTCGCGTTCTATTTCGTGTTCCCGGAAAACTACGCGTTCAGCTTCCCCGGAATCGCCGCGGCCGTCGCCGACGGCGCGCTGTTCGACGGGAACGCCGCTTCCGTGATCTTCGCGCTGCTGCTCTTCGGCTTCGGCGTCCTCGTCTCTCTGTTCCCGTTCCATTCCTGGGCGCCGGACACGTATTCGTCGGCTCCGACTCCGATTTCGATGCTTCACGCGGGCGTGCTGAAAAAGTTCGGGCTCTACGGGCTCATTCAGCTCGGCGCGGCGGCGCTTCCGCTCGGCCTGCTCGAATGGCAGAACTGGATCGTCTGGCTCGCGCTGGGCAACATCGTGCTCATCGGCCTGATCACGATGACGCAGAAGGACCTCAAGCAGATGGTCTCCTACAGCTCCGTGATGCACATGGGGCCGATCTTCCTCGGCGTCGCGGCGTTCGCGATCTCCGGCGGCGACGTCGCCGGGCTCGGCGGCGCGGTCATGCTGATGTTCGCGCACGGGCTTTCCGTCGCGCTGCTGTTCCACCTCGGGCAGTCCGTCCGCGACCGCACGGGAACGTATGAAATGGCGAAGACGGGCGGGCTCGCCGCCAAGGCGCCCGTGCTCTCCGCGTTCTTCGTCGCCGCGACGATGGCGAGCATCGGTCTTCCGGGCTTCGCCAACTTCTGGGGCGAACTCACGATCTTCACTTCCCTCGCCAAGATTCAGCCCGCCTGGCTGCTCGGCGCGATCGTCCTCTCCATCGTGATTTCCGCGATCTACGGACTGCGCGCGGTCGCCAAGATCTTTTACGGCAAAAACACCGGCGCCGCGCTCACGGACGAGGAGTTCGACAAGGTGCGCGACATCTCGTTCGCCGAACGCGTTCCCGCGCTCGTGCTCTTCGCGGCCCTGGTCGTCGTCGGCTTCGTGCCGTCGCTGGTCACGAAGAATCTCGATGAGACGCTGAAGAGCGACTTCGCTCCCGCCGCCGCCGTGATTCGCGGGGACGCGGGAGATGCGGGCCCCGTCGTCGTCGAAGGCGAGCTTCCCGCCGTTCCCGCCGACGTGGATTTCCCGGCCTGCGGCGCCTGCGGCGAACCCGGCACGGGCGCGCCTCAGGGCGAGCTCGCGAAGAAGAAGTCCAAGCCCGCCAAGAAGGACGCGGGGGTTTCCGTCACGGTGTCCGTTTCCGGCGCGTGCTCCAATCCCGGCGACTTCACGCTCGGCGGCGAAGAGGCGACGCTCTCCGCGCTGCTCGACAGGATCGAGATCGAGTCCTCCGCGACCTTCGTCTCCGTGCTTCGCGTGAAGGGCCGTTTTTCCGTCGATCTCGAGGAGCTCCGCTGCGGCGACGCCGAGGACGTTCCGCTCGAGCAGGGCGACAAGATCGTGATCGAATGACGACAACTTTTTTCCCGGAGAATTTTTCCAATGGATTCCGTAATTGAATTCTATAAAGCCTGGCAGCCCGGCGCGGAAACGCTCCGCGCGTGTCTGCCGGAAATCCTGCTCGCCGCGCTCGCGCTGCTCGCGCTCGTGTTCGACGTCGCGTGCAAGAGCTGCTGCGCCAAGCGCGCGTCCGCGGCGTTCGTCCGCGCGGCGCTCATCGCGCTGTTCGTCGCCGTGCTCGGCGGCGCGTTCCCGCCCGCCGTGTTCGAATCGCCGAATTCGCTCTTTCTCGGCGCGGGCGTCGGAGTGTTCGCGACGCCGCTGTTCATCGCCTGCGCCTTCTTCGCGATCAATCTTTCCTGCATCGTGCGTTCCCGCGAGAACGCCTCCGAGATTTCCGCTCCCGCGACGACGCATCTGATTCTGCTTTCGACGGCGGCGGCCTCGCTGCTGCTGAAGGCGACGAACTTCGTCGCGTTCTTCGTCCTGCTCGAGACGCTCACCGTGTGCCTCTACGCGCTCGTGGGCTCGAACCGCGGGAACGGCCATTCGCTCGAGGCCGGCGTGAAATACCTGATCGCGGGCGGCGTTTCCGGAGGGCTGATGCTCTTCGGCATCGTGCTGCTCTACGGCGGCGCGGCGCTCGCGGGGCTGCCGAGCTATTCCGGAGATCCGCTCGGCTACGCCACGATCGCCGCCTTCCTCGCGCAGTCTCCCGACAGCGCGCTCGGGCTCGCCGGCGCGGGAATGGTCGTCGCGGGCGTCATGTTCAAGCTCGGCGTGTTCCCGATGCAGTTCTGGATTCCGGACGTCTATCAGGGCGCGCCGACGCACGTCACGTTCTTCCTCGCGACGCTTTCCAAGGCGGTCGGATTTTCGCTGATGCTCGTCATGCTCCTCGTCTTCTCGGGCGTCGCGGGAACGCTCGTTCCCGTGCTCGTCGTCTGCGCGCTGATCTCCATCGTCTACGCGAATCTGACGGCGCTCGGCCAGCGCAACGTGAAGCGCCTGCTCGGGCTTTCCGGCGTCTCGCACGCGGGCTATCTCATGCTCGGACTGCTCGCCGCCGTTTCGATTCCGGTCACGGAAAAGGCGGACTTCCTGCCGATCGTGCTCGTCGTCGCCTATCTCGTCGTGTACATCGCCACGGTCTATCCGATTTTCTCGGTCATGGTCCGCATGCCGCAGACGGACGACGCGCTGCAGAATTTCGACGACTACGAAAAGCTCGCCAAGCGCAACCCGTTCCTCGCGGGAACGCTCGCGTTCGGGCTCGCCTCGCTCGCGGGCATTCCGCCGACGGTCGGCTTCTTCGCCAAGCTCGGTCTCCTTTACGTGCTTTTCCGCGCGGGCTTCTACGGCTCGATCGCGGTGATGCTCGCCTGCGTCGTCGCGGGGATCTACTACTACTTCGGGTGGATCCGCGCCGCGTTCTCGCGCGGCGACTGCTGCGGGAAGGGCGGCTGCAAATGCAGGTGCGGCGGAGAAGAGGAAAAGAAGTCCTGCGCTTCGGATTATCTGCCGGTCGGGCTCTGCTCCCGCGTCGTGCTCCTCGCGTTCAGCGCGTTCATGGTGCTCGGCTCGCTCGTCTATTGGTGCGTCGCGCGCGGAATCGTCTCCTGAGAAGATTCCTCTCCGAAACGAAAAAAAAACGCGGATCCCCGACGGATCCGCGTTTTTTTTCGGCGCGGGGAACGCAAGGATTTTTTTTCGGAGTCCGCGAGAAAACGCTTGCTGGGCGCCGTTTTTTTTTTGGTAAAAATGCATTCAGGAATTGAGACGAAGTCCGCGGGAACGTTCCCGCGCG
>JBJEVP010000198.1:0-1983 GCA_051884475.1 Candidatus Spyradosoma sp. | reverse complement strand
GAATCTCGGCGGCTTCACGAACGCCGCGGGAACGACGAATTTCAACGGCGAGGCGGCGATCGGCACGCTGACGCTGAGCTCGGGCGCGCTGACCATCAGCAACACGGCGACGATCGGCACGCTGAAGCATGACTCGGGAAAGCTGAACGTTTCGAACGTCGCGACGGTGACGGGAGATTACGTCGGTTCTTCGGGAGCGGGGAATTCCTCGTCCCTCGAAATCGCCTCCAAGGGAGAGCTGAACGTTTCGGGGAATTTCGACTCCGTCGCGACGACGAACGTTTTGGGCGGCGTTTCCGTGGGCGGCAATCTGCGGATCGCGCGCGACGGTTTCGGAACGGTGAACGTCAACAGAGGCGGCACGCTCGCGGCGCAGACTCTGACGTTCGGACAGAACTCGGAAGGCGCCGACAAAGGCTCGATTCTGAACGTGAACTCGGGCGGTCTTCTGGTCGTCGGGAAAGTCGCCGCCGCGGAATTTTTGAACGGAAGCTCGCTGAATCTGAACGGCGGCACGCTGGGCACGAGCTCGGATTCGCTGACGATTTCCGCCGGCCCGCTTCCGATCGTGCTCGGCGAAAACACGACGAACCTCATCAACACGAACAAATACGATACGGAGACGAAGGCGTTCACGGACACGGGCGCGCAAATCTCGATCGACGACGCGATTTCCGGCGCGGGAGCGCTGAAACTCTCGGGCGCGGGCACGCTGACGCTGAGCGGGACGAACACCTATGCCGGCGGGACGACGATCGAGTCGGGAACGCTCGTCGCGGCGCACGCGAACGCGCTCGGCACGGGCGCTGTGACGGTAGCCGGCGGGGTTCTCGACATCTCGGTTTCCGGCGGCACGTTCGCGCAGGGCGCGGATCAGACGCTGGCGACGACGGGCGCGGGGAAAATCGTCGTTTCGGCGGGAACGCTCGCGCTCGCGGGAGCGGTCAATCTTTCCGACGCGATCGAAGTCGCGGAGGGCGCGAATCTGACGACCGCGGACACGACCGTCTTCGCGCTCGCGGGACTGACGGGAACGCGCGAAGACGCCGGCGTCACGACGTTTACGCTCGTTTCGCTCGGAGACACGCAGACGCTCGGCGAAGATTGGGCGCAGCTCGGCACGGCGAACGTCGACGCCGCGCACTCTTCCGTCGTGGGGCGCGGCATGAGCGCGACGTTCGCGAAGAACGGCACGGTGACGGTCGTCGACGGCACGGCGGGCAAGCTGACGTGGAACGGCGGCGCTTCGGGAAGATGGGATTACGCCGCGGACAACAAGTCATGGACCATCGGAACGGACGCCGTTTCGACTTCGTTCTTCAATCTCGACGAGGTCACGTTCTCCGGCGACGCGAGCGTGACCGTAGAGGACGGCGGCGTTCGCGCGGGAACGATGACCGTCGCGGACGGCGCGACGGTTTCGCTCTCGGGCGGTCGGCTCGCGGTCGTCGGCGGCATCACGATCGGACGCGACGCGAAGCTTTCTCTCGGCGCGGTCAGCGCGAACGGCACGAAGGCGACTCTCGCCGACGGCTCCGTTTACGAAATCACGGATTCCCCGCACGGCGAAATTTCTCTCGCCGGCGTTTCCGGGACGGGAACGCTGCGCATCAACGCGGTCGGCGACCTGTCTGACACCGGAGGAGGCGACCGCACGTTAAGCAGAATGCCGATCGGAAGCGGTTTCACGGGAACGGTGGAAGTCGTGAAAGGTCTCCTCAATATGCAGAAAGGGGGCGAGGCGTCCGCGATTGAGCCCGGGCTTCTCGGCGGCGCGCAAAAAGTCGTGCTCAACGGCGGCGGTCTGCTTTTCCGCAACGCGAACAACACGGATTCGACCGCGAGCGGCTACGTCTCCCGCACGTTCGCCACGGCGATCGAAGTCGGCGCGGAAGGCGGCGTGCTCCGCGTGTACAAATACGGGAACGTCACGCTCGCGAGCGACATTTCCGGCGAGGGGACGCTGAGGCGCACCGACGGCGG
>JBJEVP010000197.1:0-1986 GCA_051884475.1 Candidatus Spyradosoma sp. | reverse complement strand
TGTTCGCAACGACCGTGCCGCCGTCATTGATGTTCACGATACCCTTGCCGTCGCGCGCAATCCAGAAATTCCCGCCGACGGAAACGTTGCCGGAAACGTTCATCGTCGCGCCGGTATCGTTGTTGTTCTCCTGTCTCAACGTGAGGTTTCCGCCGACGCTCAACGAAGCGCCTGCATCCACCGTGAGAACGGAATAGTTCCCGGTGCCCGAAGAGCCTTGATAATTCCCCGTCACCGTCGTCGCACCGCCGATCGTCAGCGTTCCCGCGTTCTGCGTCAGCGTCGTAATCGTCGCCGTGCCGGAAAATTCCGTCGTTCCCGCGTTAAGATTGTAGGTGCCGATTGTGGTGTTCCCCGAGAAGACGATCGTTCCCAATCCTGCCTTAGTCAAAGTACCCGAGCCGCCATCAACCGTTCCGGAAAACGTCTTCACGGATTCTTCCGTGACGCCCGTTCCGATGGTCAGCGTTCCAGCGCCGAGCGTGATTGTGCCGCTTGTGCCGGAAACAGACTTCGCGGAAAGATTTTTTCCGTTCAGATTCAAAGAGCCGCCCGAGAGCACGAAATCCGCCGCAGAACCATTGGAAGCCGCTTGCTCAAGCTGAACTGTTCCACCCGCGATTTCAAAAGTTCCTGCCGTAATCGTCGTATTGACGAGATAAAAGATTCCTCCGTCCTGCTTCGTCAGTTTATATCCGCCCAAATCAAGAGTGGTAGTTCCATGACCACTACCGACAAGACCGAAATTTCCGCCGGAATTTCCGTTGCTTTGCACTCCGCCGATGCTGGAATCCGCCGTCAGCGTAATTTTCCAAAGCTGCTGAAGATTCGTGCCTGCGCTCGTAGAGGAATTGTTCGCGAGCTTACCGCCGGCAAGTATCACTTCCGTGAGCCCGTTTGTCGACAAATCCGCCTGATTGCCGTTCACGTCCAGCACGCCTCCGGTCTTGACGGTCACCTTCCCCCCGAGGTTGTTGTTTGCCGCAAGCTTCAACGTCGCGCCATTCTCAACGACGAAGCCGCTTTGCGCCGTAACCTTGTTGGTCGTGAACGAAACCGTTCCCGCGGAAATCGTCACTGTGTCCGCAGTGACTCCGCCCGCGGCGATCGCGACGGTGACGTCGCCCGTCGTGTCGAACTTCACGCTATCGTAATCATAGAAAACGTCGTCCGCGCCTGAGGAATCGTTCGTCCAGTTCTGCGCGCCCTGCACGTCCCAAGTTCCCGAGGCTCCGGCCTTCCAAGTCAGATTCGCGGCCGTTCCCGCCGTGAAGGCCACTTGCCCGTCGGTGGAGACGTCCGCGGACGCGCCGCGCAAAGAAATCGTTGCGCCGCTGATTCGAAAGTTGGCGGCCGTGAGCGTGCTCCAGTCGGTAATGTTCCCGCCGGAAATCAGCGAGTACGTGTTGCCCGTGTCGCCGACCTTCAGAGAATCCGACAGCACGAAAATCGTGTTCGCGTTGACGGTGACCGTGCCCGAGTTCGCAATCGCGCTCCCGAGCGTGACGCGCGCGCCGGAAAGATTGAGCGAGCCGCTCGCGGCGACCGAAACCGTTCCGTTCGACGCGTTGAGCGTCGAAGACGACAGATCCAACGCGCCCGTGGAAGCGACGCTCATCGCGGCGCCGCTCGCGAGAACGATGTTGCCGGAGTTCAAGTCCGTCGTCGTGACGAAAGACGTGCTCCCGCCGATGTTCACGGTGGAGACCGAAATCGCGGAATTGTTGACCGTCGCGCCGGTCAGATTCAGAATGCTCGAAGCGTTCGTCGCCGTAATCGTTCCCGTGCCGGTTTGGTTGGTGAACGTGAAAGTCGCCGTCTTTCCGCTCGCGGCGGACATCGCCCCAGAATAGCCGCTCACGTCGCCGTTGAAAACGTACGTCTGATTGTCTGATCCTTGATCGGCTTGATAATAGAACGCTCCGCTTCCGGAAACGGAGTTTTCGAAGACATAAGTCTTGTTGGAATATCCGTTGTGAATCGTCG
>JBJEVP010000196.1:0-1986 GCA_051884475.1 Candidatus Spyradosoma sp. | reverse complement strand
GATCCCGTCGAGAGCGCGGCGCGTTCCCGCCAGGAAAAGATGACGGCGCTCAAGGCGTTCGGGCGCGACCTCACCGAAATCGCGCGGCGCGGCGAGACCGATCCCGTCATCGGGCGCACGGCGGAAATCCGCCGCGTCGTTCAGATTCTGTGCCGCCGCACGAAGAACAATCCCGTGCTCATCGGCGAAGCCGGCGTCGGCAAGACGGCGATCGTCGAAGGCCTCGCGCAGGCGATCGCCTCCGGCTCCGTTCCCGAGCTGCTCGCGGGCAAGCGCGTCGTCGCGCTCGACCTCGCGCTGATGATCGCGGGAACGAAATACCGCGGCCAGTTCGAGGAGCGCATCAAGCTCGTGATGGAGGAAATCAAGCGCGCGAAGAACGTCGTTCTCTTCATCGACGAGCTGCACACCATCATCGGCGCGGGCGGCGCCGAAGGCTCGATGGACGCGGCGAACATCCTCAAGCCTGCGCTTTCCCGCGGAGAAATTCAGTGCATCGGCGCGACGACGCTCGCCGAGTACCGCAAGTCCGTCGAGAAGGATCCCGCGCTCGAACGCCGTTTCCAGAGCGTGAAGGTCGAGCCGCCGTCCGTCGCCGATGCGATCCGCATCCTGCAGGGCGTCGCGCCGAAATACGAGGCGCACCACCGCTGCCGCTACGCGCCCGAGGCGATCGTCGCCGCCGTGCGCTATTCCGACCGCTACATCACCGAGCGCAACCTGCCCGACAAGGCGATCGACATTCTCGACGAAGCCGGCTCTCGCGTGCGCATCGATTCCTTCGAGCCGCCCGCGAAGCTCGCCGAAATTTCAAAGAAGATCGACGCCGTCGTCGCCGAGAAGAAGGCCGCTTCCGACGCGGAGGACTACGAGCGCGCGGGAACGCTGCTGACCGAGGAAAAGAAGCTCGTCGCCGAGCGCGACCTGCTCACCGAGGAATGGCGGCGGGAACGCGATTCCGCCGCGACGCCCGTCACCGAAGACCACGTCCTGCGCGTCGTTTCCGACTGGACGGGCATTCCGCTCACGCGCATGGAAAAATCCGAGTCGCAGAGACTGCTCGAACTCGAAAACGATCTGCGCAGGTCCGTCATCGCGCAGGACGAGGCGTGCGCCGTCATCGCGCGCGCGCTGCGGCGTTCCCGCGCCGACCTGAAGGACCCGCGCCGCCCGATCGGCTCGTTCCTTTTCCTCGGCCCGACGGGCGTCGGCAAGACGCACCTCGCGAAGACGCTCGCCGAGCGCATGTTCGGCCAGCGCGACTCGCTGATTCAGATCGACATGTCCGAATACATGGAAAAGCACACCGTCTCGCGCCTCATCGGCTCGCCGCCCGGCTACGTCGGCTACGAAGAAGGCGGCATGCTCACCGAAGCCGTGCGCCGCAAGCCGTATTCCGTCGTGCTTTTCGACGAAATCGAAAAGGCGCATCCCGACGTGATCCAGCTGCTGCTGCAGGTGCTCGAGGACGGCCGCCTCACGGACTCGCTCGGCCGCACCGTCGATTTCCGCAACACGATTCTCATCATGACGAGCAACGTCGGCGCGGACATTCTGCAGAAAAACGCCGCGATGGGATTCGACGTCGGGCTGGACGCGAACGTCGATTTCGAAAAGACCAAGGCGCGCCTCTCCGACGAAACGAAGCGCGTCTTCAAGCCGGAATTCCTCAACCGCCTCACGGAGCTCATCTTCTTCCGCCCGCTCACGAAGGAAAACCTGACGGAGATCGTGCGCCTCGAAACGGCGAACGTCGCCGGGCGTCTCGAATCGCAGGGCGTGCGCCTCGCGCTCAGCGACGCCGCGCTGAAGTTCCTCGTGGACGTCGGCTACGACGAAAAATTCGGCGCGCGTCCGCTGCGCCGCGCCGTCGAACGCAACCTCGAAGACCCGCTCGCGGAGGAAATCCTGCGCAACGGCAGGCTCGCCGCGGGAACGATCAAGGTGGACGCGAAGAACGGCGCCCTCTCCTTCACCTTCCCGAAG
>JBJEVP010000195.1:0-1993 GCA_051884475.1 Candidatus Spyradosoma sp. | reverse complement strand
CCACAGCGCGACCAGCGACGCCGTTTCCGTCATGCCGTAGCCGATTCCGAACCTCAGCCCGCGTTCCCGCGCTTCGGCGATCAGGTCCGCGGGAACGGCGGCGCCGCCGAGCAGAATGAAGTCGAATCCGCGCGCCCATTCCGCGCCGCGCGGCGAAGCCGAAACGCGCCGCAGCTGCGTCGGCACGAGCGAGTTCATCCAAAATTCTCCCGGCTGCGCGCGGAACTCCGGAAACGGCTCTTCGCCGTTCCCGCCCTCGCGGAAGCTCCCGTTTTCGGAAACGAAAAGACGCCCTCCGGAAACGCGCGCGCGCACGAACGGCATCAGCCCTCCGACGTGCCACGGCGGCAGGCAGGCGAAGCAGTTCAGCGGCGTTCCCGCCGGGAGTCCGAGCGCGGCGACCAGTCCGCGGGCGCTCGCCTCAAGCGTTTCGGCCGTGTGAGCGACGAAGCGGATTTTTCCGCCGCTCCCGCCGCTCGCGATGAATATCCGCCCGCTCTCCCCCGCGCGGGAACGCGCCCGGAAACGCTCCTCCGCCGCGACGGCCTCGCTCCGCTGAACCTCCGTCCAGCGCGGATTTCCGAGAAAGACCGTTTCCCCGCGCTCGAAGAATTTTTCGACCTCGGAAAAATACGCCCGATGCGAATCCGCGAAAAACATCTCAGCGCACGCGCATCTTCGCGGCGAAGTAAATCGCGCGGATGCGCTCGAAATCGCTTTCGCGGGAACCCGAAACGAGGCAGTAATCGTATTCGCGCCAGCGCGCCATCTCGTCGAGCGCGACGCGCATGCGGCGCTCGATTTCGTCCGCGGCGTCGGTGCCGCGCCCGGTCAGGCGCGCGCGCAGTTCCTCGACGCTCGGAGGCATGATGAACACCGAAACGAGCGAACGGGCGAGCCGCGCGTCCTTCTCCGCGACGCGCCGCACGGTCGCCGCGCCCTGGACGTCGAGATTCAGCAGCACGTCCCGCCCGGCGTCGAGAATCTCCCGCACCTGCGCGTGCCGGGTGCCGTAGCGGTTGGAATGCACCTGCGCGTATTCGAGAAAATCCCCCGCCGCGACGCCGCGCGCGAACTCCTCTCTCGAAAGAAAAAAGTAATCCTCTCCGTGCTTTTCCGCGCCGCGCGGCGCGCGCGTCGTGCAGGTCACGACGCGGCGGATCGCCTGCGGGAACGCCGCCGTCATGCGGTCGCAGAGCGTCGTCTTGCCGCTTCCGGCGGGGCCGGAAACGAGCAGGAGCACGGGAGAAGGTCTGAAATTTTCGGAAGTCATTTTTTGAAAAAAAGAGATTCAGGGAAGCCAGACGAGCCCCGCGAGCAGATTCGCCGCGCCCAGCGCGAGGGCGAACGTTCCCGCGACGCGCGCGTTGCGCGGAGAACGCGCCGTCCACGCGATCGCGTCCCGGAGCACGTAAGGCGCCGCGCCGCACCAGAGCGCCGCGACGATCAGCAGATACGCCGTTCCCGCGAGCACGCGGGAATACGGAAGATGTCCAAAGCCCGCCGAAAGCAGCTCGTTGCAGGAAAAGAGCACGAGCACGGACAGCCCGCGCAACGAGAGCAGATCCGGAAGAAACTTGAACGCGAGCAGCCCCGCGCCGCCGAAAAGCGCGACGAGCCACGAACGGGGAAAGCCCGCCAGATCCACGTTCGGAATCGTCAGCAGGTGATACATGAACCACGCGAACGCCGCGCCCCACAGCACGACGCCCGCCGCGCGGGAACGCGGGAGCCCCGACAGCGTCTCCGAGAATTTTTCTCCGAAGAAAAGAAACGCGACTCCGACCGCGCCCAGCGCGCCGCCCGCCGCCATGTATGCCTGAAAAAGATTCATCGCCGCCGATGATAAGGTTTTTCCCGCGCGAGTGAAAGGCATTACTCGCGCTCCCGGGGTTCTGCGAAGACTGCGCGCGGGAAAAAATTTCGTGTTCATCGGGGGCGGGGCGCGTTATCTTGGGCGCATGAACAGCTCCGAACCGGCAGAAATTCACGT
>JBJEVP010000194.1:0-2011 GCA_051884475.1 Candidatus Spyradosoma sp. | reverse complement strand
TCAACAATCAACTTCTTTTTACTTATGAACGTTCAGACTTCTCAAGCTCCGGGCGGAATCCTCGGCGAACTCGTCGCCTGCGATCCGCAGAACACGAATCTGCTCGTGCAGAAATACGATTACGACGGCATCGTGCGCGGCGGCGTCATCGTCGTCCACGAAACGCAGCGCGCGGCGCTCTACATCAACGGCGTGCGCGAGACGCTCATCGAGCCGGGCCGTTTCGTCTGCGACGAATCGGCGAACATTCCCGTGCTCGACGAGATGCTCTCCGTCGCGACGAAGGGCGAGACGACGTATCCCGTTTCGGTCTGGTTCGTCAGCACGACGGTCGAAAACAATCTGCTCTGGGGCGTGCGCGTCGTCGGGCGCGACGCCGATTACGCGCAGACGATCAACGTCGGGCTGAACGGCTCGGCGGTCGTGCGCGTCGCGGCGCCGGAGACGTTTTTGGACAAGTTCGTCGGCACGCTTTCGCGCTTCACGGCGGAGGACGTCGCCGAGAAGATCAAGGCGTGGCTGATGACGCCGATCCGCACGGCGGCGGCGCGCGCGTTCGCGGAATGCGGCTCGATGATTCGTTTTCAGACGGAGCTTCCCGCCGTCCAGGCGCGCGTGCGCGAGGAGCTGAACGCCGAGATCGGCGAGCTCTACGGGCTCGAATTCACGCGCTTCGAGATCCGCAGCGTCGAGAGCGACGACTACCAGCAGATCGTCGCCGAGGAGCGCGCGGGAACGGCGGAGGCGCGGCGGCTGGCGCGCCTGGGCGTCGATTACGCGACGGAACGGCGCTTCGGGATTTTGGACAAGGCGGCGTCGAACGAAGGCGCGGGCACGCTCATGGGCGCGGGGCTCGGGCTCGGCGCGGGCATGCCGATGGGCGCCGCGTTCGGCGAAATGCTGCGGCAGACCGCGGGCGCGGGAACGGGAACGCCCGCGGGAACGCCTTTCGCCGCCGCCGGCTTCGCGGGAGCTTCCGCCGCCGCCGCGACTCCGCCGCCGATTCCGCCGAGCGCCGCCGCGGGCGCGCCCGCGTATTTCGTCGCGCTCGGCAACGTGCCGGCGGGACCGTTTTCGCCGGAACAGCTCGTCGCCGAAATCCGGCGCGGCGCGCTCGGCGCGGGAACGCTCGTCTGGCGCGCGGGCATGGCGAGCTGGATTCCGATCGCGACCGATCCGGCCTTCGCGCCGCTGTTCTTCCCCTCGAAATAAACTCCGAAAAAGAAAGGCTTCACGATGAAAATTCTGACCGGCAAATCCGTCTCCCTCTGGGCCGTCGCGGTCGTCGCGACCTGCGCCCTCTTCGCGATCTTCGCTCCGGAAGAGCTCTCCGTGCTCTTCTGGGAAAACCTCGTCTGGCTGCTCGCGCTCGAAACCTTCGGGCTCTTTTCGATCTTCGCCGTCTCCTCGCGCGGCGCCTATTCGACGCAGAACGTCGCCGTCGCCTCGCAGATCGTGAACTTCACGGGCTGCGGCTTCCTGCTCTTCGCCGCGTACAACGGGCTGACGCTGATTCCGCACTGCGACGTTTCGCCGAAATGGTACTACGCCGCGCAGATCGTGCTTTCCGCGTGGTGGATCGGCAAGATTCTCTTCCTCTCGATGGGCGCCGAAGCGCAGACCGAGCTGCACGCCGCGCACGAACGCCGCGTCGCCGAAAAACGCTCGCGCACGGCGACTTTCCCCGCGCTCGTTCCCGTGTTCCGCACCGTCGTCGCCGGAAAAAGCTCGCTCGACGCGCTCAAAAAACAGGCCGCCGAACGCGCGCTGACGCGCCTTTTCGACGCGGCGACGCGCGTTCCCGCCGGAGAATTTTCGGAAAATCCGACGTTCGCCGAACTCGTCCCGCAGGAGTTCGCCGCCGTGCAGCGCGCGATGGACGCGCTCGCCGACGCCGCCGACGCGGACGCTCCCGACGCGCTCGCGGCGCTCGAAAAGACCGCCCGCGACGCCGCCGCCCGCATTTCCGCCGCGCGCACGCTGAAGCGCGCCGCGGTCGCGATCGGCGACG